>NZ_JBNFOF010000114.1:0-9860 GCF_057364645.1 Janibacter sp. CFPM2_SD2 | reverse complement strand
CGCCTGCGCGACGTCGGCATGCTCGCCCTCGACGGGCCGCGCCGGGCGATCGTGCGCCGTGACCACCCCGAGGCGGCGGCCCGCGTGCTCGGGTCGGTGACCTTCCTGCGCGAGCCCCTCGAGCTCGTCGCCGCGCACCACGAGCGCATCGACGGCGAGGGCTATCCCCGGGGACTCGTCGGGGAGGGCATCCCGATCGGGGGGCGCGTGCTGGCGGTCGCCGACACCTGGGGCCACCTCGTGGCCGAAGGGTGGAGCCCGGCCGATGCCGTCGACCACTGCGAGTCGGTGGTTGGCCACGGCCTCGACGGCAGTGCGTCGCCGCGCTCCGCCGGGCGTTCGAGCGTCGCCAGCTGCCGCGGGTGGGCGCGCCATGAGCGGCCTCGTGCAGCGCCCTGGCCTGATCCTTTTTTGCCTGGCGATCCTCATCGGCTCGGTCGCCGCCCTGTGGGCGGACGTCACGCCGGAGATGGTCACCGCGGCGAGCGTCGTGGCGATCATCGCCATCGTCCTCGGCGAGCAGCTGCCGCTGCGCATCGCCGGACGGGTCATCGCCCCCCTGACGACCGCCCCGGCCCTCGGCCTGATCCTCAGCCCGCTGAGCTTCGGCGGCGAGGTGCCGAGCGCGTGGACCGTGGTGGCCGTGGTGTGGCTGAGCATCCTCGCCGGAGGGCTCGTCGCCCGGGCCCGTGGGCTCTCGGTCGTCGAGGGTTCGCTCGGCTCGCGCTTCCTCGGAATGGTCGTGACGACCCTGCTCGCACGCGGCATCGTCAGCGACGGCCAGACCCTCGTCGAGTGGGCCTTCGACGAGCGCACCCACAGCGCGCTCGGCGCCCTCGGCCTGCTCGTCGCGGCCGTGGTCGGCGGTCTCGTCGAGCGCGGTCTGGACAACGTCGTGGTCTGGGTCACCGAGCGCGGCGGGTGGCGGCACGTCGTCGCCGCCGAGGTCGGTCCGCTCGCCGGCATCTCCGCGGCGACCGTCGCGACCGGGCCCCTCATCGCCCTCGCGAGCCCGGTCCTCGACTGGGCGGCCACCCCGCTGCTCACCCTGCCCGTGCTGCTCAGCTATCTGTCCGTCCAGCGCGTCGTCACCACCCGTCAGGCTCTCGAAGAGGCGGTCGTCGCGCTGTCGAGGTTCAGCGAGATCACCGGCCTGACCCGGGTCGGTCACGTGCAGCGGGTCGCCGACCTCTCCGTCGCGATCGGCCGGGAGATGGGCGCCGACGTCGTCACCCTGCGCGCCATCGAGCGCACTGCCTTGCTGCACGACGTCGGGCAACTCGGGCTGCGCGAGCAGCTGCGCGGGGGAGCGACGATCCACGCGAGCACCGCCGAGGAGGCGACCATGGCCCGGTCGGTCGCGCGGGTCATCGCCGGCACCCCACAGCTCGCGGAGCTCACGCCCTATCTCGACCAGGTGCGCACGCCCTTCCGCCGCACCCGGGAGTTCGGCGAGCACATCCCGCTGCCCTCGCGCATCGTGCGGGTCGCCAATGCCTGGGACGACATCACCGAGGGTGCCGTCTCCGCCCGGGCCCAGGCCGTCGCCCTCGAGCGGCTGCACCTCGGCCTGGGCTACGACTACGACCCGGAGGTCGTCACCGCCCTCGAGCGGGCGGTCGCGTCGCGGTGAGCGTGTTGGTCACTGCGGGACGACGCTGTAGGTCAGCTTCGAGCCCGTGACGTAGCCGGTGCGGCGGGCGGTGACCTTCGCCTGCACCTTGTGGCCGCGGTCGGCCGAGCGCACGGTGTAGGTCTTCGCGCTCGCGCCGCTGATCGCGGAGCCGTCGCGGTACCACCGATAGCTGTAGGAGCTCGGCTTCGGGGTCCACGAGCCGACCATGACCGTCAGGGTGCGGCCGACCCGCGGGGTGCCGCTGATCGACGGGCGGGTGGTCGCGTGGATCGGGATGCCCACCTTCGCCGACGTCGCCGAGCGCGAGGTGTAGTAGCTGCGCCGGGCCGTCACGGTCACCGTGAGGTAGCGGCCGGCGTCCCACGTCGTGGCGCGGTAGGTGCGGCCGGTCGCACCGCTGATCGCCACGCCGTTGCGCCGCCACTGGTAGCTGTAGGACGTCGGTGTCGGCGACCACGAGCCGGTCGACGCGGTGAGGGTGCTGCCGACCCCCTTCGTCCCGGTGATCCTGGGTGACGAGACGAGGCTGAAGGTGCCCGGCGTCGACGTGTTGCTGATCCGCACGACGGCCTCGGTGGCGCTCGCGGACTGGGTCGTCACGGTGATCTTGCCGTCGCTGCTCGTCAGGGTGCGACCGACCGCGAGGCTCATGCTGCGGTCGTGGGCACCGGTCGGCGTGGGGTCGAGGAGCACGGTGTCGCCGGTCTGGGAGTTGCGGCGCAGCACGCGCACGCCGGTCGACTGGCCGGTGGGGTTGGTCGCGTCGCGGCCGGCGGCGGTGCGGTACTCGACCCAGTACTTCACGCCGGTGCGGCGGTGGGGTGACGACCGCGGCGCGCACCCCGGCCCGGCCGGAGACCGGCTTGAGCGTCACCGTGCTCGTGCCGGCGCCGACCGACACCGACGCGGCCGACGCGAGCATGCCGGTGGCGAGGGCCTGGGGTGCGGAGAGCATGCCGGCGGTGTCGCCGGAGATGCCCATGACGTCGAGGGCGTCGCCGTAGCCCTCCTCCCGGCAGGTGCTCCACTCGCCGCTGCGCTCGGTGTCGTCGCTGCGGCCGCTGCACACGAGCGAGTTGGCGTGGCCATAGGACATGTTGTGCCCGAGCTCGTGGGCGAGGACCGGCCAGCGCGAGTCGGCGACGTGCAGCACGCCCCAGTCGTTGGGGGAGTCGCCGACGATGCCGAGGCCGTAGCCGCAGCCGGCCTCGGCGGCGCGCGGCAGGCGCAGCACGAGGCTGGAGTTGTCCCGGAAGGCATATCCGACGCGGTCGGCGGCCTCCTGGAAGCGGGCGATCGGGTCGTCGGCGCAGGAGTAGGCGGACGTGTAGTGGGTGCGCATCGACGGCGCCCCGATCTTGATCTCGCTGCGCGACTGGTCGCGCCAGTAGCCGTCGGCGCTGGCGACCTGCTGGGTGGCGGAGGTCGTCGTGACCGGCTCGCGGGTCATCCCGCGCGGGGTGACCTCGACATAGGTGATGGCGCGGGTGGCCGGGGTGTAGCTCGCCGCCGCCTGGGTGGCGCCGGCCAGGTGGGTGACCTCGAGCGGCTCGGAGCCGGGAGCCAGGGCGGTGTCGATGCTCGCGGCGGCGATGTCGGAGTCTGCAGGCGCTGGGGTGGCGTCGGCGGCCGCGGCGAGGTCCGCGCGGTGCAGGTCGTGGCGAGCGCCCCCCTTCGTCGTGGGCACGTGGAGGGTCCGCCCGGCGGCGCGCGTCGGCGAGGTCTGCGGGACGGCGACGTCGACCGTGACGCGGGAGCGGCCCGGGGTGGTGGCCAGATCGTCGCCCGCGACGGGCACGAGACGGCCGTCGACGAGGACGCCGTAGGACGGCCGACCGCCAGGCGACTCGACGGACGTGCGCGACGAGGTCACCGGCGAGGACGGACGCGGCCGTCGGGGGCGGCAGGGCTGGCCTGGGCGGACGCGGCGAGCGTGCCACCGGCGAGGCCGAGGCTGAGCAGGACGGCGAGGAGAGGGCGTGGGCGCAAGTGGTGCTCCGTGGCGAAGGGGAGGCACCGACCGGCCTCGATGACCGGATCGTAGACCGCGGACCCGTCACCGACCGTCACCCGCGCCGTCGGCGTCGCGGCGGGAGCGGTTGGCGGCGCGGTGGCGCTGCGCGGACAGCGTCCGCAGCGCCGAAGGGGAGTTGCGCCCGTCCGCGCGGAAGGCGCGGCGCATTGCCTGCAGCGAGGAGAAGCCGCTCTTGGCGCTGACCTCGGCCAGGCCCAGCTCGGGCTGCTGGCCGATGAGCGCGGCCGCGACACTGACCCGGGTCGAGGCGATGCTCGCCGTGATGGTCGTGGCCTCCTCCTGGAAGGCGCGAGCCAGATGGCGGGGCGAGACGTTGAAGGCGGCGGCGATGGATTCGGGGCCGAGGTCGGCATCGGCGTAGTGGTCGGCGATGTGGTGCAGGACTGCCGAGTAGAGGCTCTGCTCCGGGGCGGTCACCGGACGCAACCGGCTGTCGAGGATCAGACCGCCTATCAGGTCCCGCAGGGTCCGGTCGATGATGTGGCGGGCGAAGGTCCCGGTCGGCGGCTCCGCGAGGACCCAGGCCATGACGACCTCCGTGACCCGGGTGAGCGACGCGTCGACGGGGGCGAGCTGACGCAGCCCGGGCGCGGTCTCGAGCAGACCGGGGCCGGAGGCGACCGACAGGAAGCTCACCAGCCCGAGCCGGGCGCCGTCGAGCACCTCGATCGTGGCGTGGGTCGGCTCGATGAGGAGCGTGGAGTGGGGGAGCGGGACGACGGTGCCGTCGTGCTGCCGCAGCCGACAGGCGCCCTCGAGGACGAGGGCCATGTGGACGGGGTGGCGTTGTCGGTCGACGTCGACGGTGGCTGGTCCCGCCACGTGGCGCCCCCGGATGTCATCCGTCACGGGGCGCCACGCGGCCGCCGGTGCGCTCGGCGTCTCCCCCCGGAGGCCTGTGTGCTGCCCTTCAAGATTCAACTGACCATCTCCTGACTCTTTGCCGCATGTCCGAATCCGCCCGCATCGTGTCCGAATTCGATCATGGCACTCCTCCCTGGTTGAGGTGCGACGCAGGAGCCTCGGAACCTGCTCGCGGGTCGGGATGTGACGAAGGAGCCTCGAAGCCCGCGCACCCGGTGTGCGAGGATTGCGCTCGGCTCACCCGCCGCCCGTCGTGGCCACACCCGGCCGTTGCAGGGCGCCCCACCATCTGCTTCATCGAGTTAGTCCGAGGTTTGTCTGCCGTGTCTGTGTCCGAGCCCACCACCACCTTCGACCTGACGGCGCCCCCCTTCGCCGCGCACGAGGGTGGCAAGGTCGAGGTACGGGCCACGAAGCCGCTGCGCGACCAGGACGACCTGTCGCTGCTCTACACGCCCGGCGTCGCCGATGTGTGCCTGGCCATCGAGCAGGACCCGTCGCTCTCGCGCCGCTTCACCGCCCGCAACAACACCGTCGCGGTCGTCTCCGACGGCACCGCGGTCCTCGGTCTGGGTGACATCGGCCCGCTCGCCGCCATGCCGGTCATGGAGGGCAAGGCGGTGCTCTTCAAGCACTTCGGCGGGGTCGACGCGATCCCGGTGTGCATCGAGTCGGGGTCGGTCGACGAGCTCGTCGACGCGATCGCCCGGATGGCGCCGAGCTTCGGCGGGATCAACCTCGAGGACATCTCGGCGCCGCGGTGCTTCGACCTCGAGCGCAAGCTGCGTGAGCGGCTCGACATCCCCGTCTTCCACGACGACCAGCACGGCACCGCGATCGTCGTTCTCGCGGGCCTGATCAACGCCTGCCGGGTCCTCGACCGCCAGATGTCGACGCTGAGCGTCGTCGTCTCGGGCGCGGGTGCGGCCGGTGTCGCGGTGACCCAGCTGCTGCAGCTCGCCGGCGTCACCGAGATCGTCGTGTGCGACTCGCGCGGCATCATCGGCAAGCACCGCAACGACCTCGTGGCGCACAAGGAGATGCTCGCGGCGACGACGAATGTCTCGGGCAAGACCGGCACCATCGGTGACGCGCTCAAGGGTGCCGACGTCTACGTCGGCGTCTCCGGTGGCTCCGTCCCCGAGGAGCAGGTCGCCTCGATGGCCGAGGACTGCATGATCTTCGCGCTGGCCAACCCCACGCCCGAGGTGCACCCCGACCTCGCGCACAAGTACGCCGCGATCGTCGCGACGGGCCGCAGCGACTTCCCCAACCAGATCAACAACGTGCTCGCCTTCCCCGGCATCTTCCGCGGGGCGCTCGACGCCGGCGGGGTCCAGATCAGCGAGGAGATGAAGCTCGCCGCCGCGCGTGCCATCGCCGACCTCGTCGAGGAGCCCTCGGCGGAGAAGATCGTCCCGCCGGTCTTCCAGGAGGGCGTCGCCGAGGCGGTCGCCGCTGCGGTGGCTGCGCACGCGGGCTGACCCCTCCAGGGGCACGACGAAGGGGGCGAGCTGCGGCTCGCCCCCTTCGTCGTACCCGATCAGATCGAGTACTCGACCCCGTGGGTGCCCGAGATCATCCCGGCGCCGACGGTGTTGCCAGTCGTCGGGTCGATGAGGATGAAGGACCCCGTCGCCCGGTGGGTCGCGTAGGCGTCGACCGCCAGCGGCTGCGACAGGCGAAGGGAGACGGTCCCGACCTCGTTGAGGCCCAGCTCGCTGGCCTCGCCGTCGCGCTCGAGCGTGTTGACATCCAGTCGTGCGCCGAGGCCGTCGACGATCGCCTTGACCGTGCGGGTCGTGTGCTTGAGCAGCAGCTTCTGACGGCTGTGCAGCGTGCCCGTGGTCATCCAGCAGACGGTCGCGGTGATCTCGCGGGTCACCTCGGGGGCGTGCTCCGCATCGGCGATGAGGTCACCGCGGGAGACATCGACCTCGTCGCTCAGACGCAGCGTCACGGACTGCCCGGTGACGGCCTGGTCGTGGGTGGCGTCGAGGGTGTCGATGCCGGCGACGGTTGTCCGCACGCCGCTGGGCAGGACGACGACGTCCTGGCCGACGCGGAAGGTCCCCGCCTCGACGCGGCCGGCGTAGCCGCGGTAGTCGCGGTGCTCGCCCTGCTGCGGGCGGATGACGTACTGGACGGGGAAGCGGTCCCCCTTCGTCTCGAAGAGGTCGGCACTTTCGGCGGTCTCGAGATGCTCGAGCAGGCTCGTGCCCGTGTACCAGGGCATCGCATCGCTCGTCTCGACGACGTTGTCGCCGACGAGAGCGCTGATGGGGAAGGTCGCGACGGCCGGCACCCGCAGCTGCTCGGTGAAGGCGAGGAAGTCCTCGCGGATCTGCGTGTAGACGGACTCGTCGTAGCCGACGAGGTCCATCTTGTTGACCACGAGCGTGATGTGGGGGACCTGCAGCAGCGACAACAGGACGGTGTGTCGGCGGGACTGCTCGGTCAGCCCGTGGCGGGCGTCGACGAGCACGAGGCCGAGGTCGGCGGTCGAGGCGCCGGTGACCATGTTGCGCGTGTACTGCGCGTGGCCGGGGGTGTCGGCGAGGATGAACTTGCGCCGCGGCGTCGCGAAGTAGCGGTAGGCGACATCGATGGTGATGCCCTGCTCGCGCTCGCTGCGCAGACCGTCGGTGAGCAGCGCGAGGTCGGTGTGGTCGTGACCCTTCGCCTTGCTCGTGGCCTCGACGGCCTCGAGCTGGTCCTCGAAGATCGCCTTGCTGTCGAGCAGGAGCCGCCCGATGAGCGTCGACTTGCCGTCGTCGACCGACCCGGCCGTCGCGACACGGAGCAGCCCCAGGTCGAGGTCGGTGCCGACGGTCGTCGTCTCGGGCGGGGGAGTGGTCAGTGTGTCGGTGCTCATCAGAAGTAGCCCTCCTTCTTGCGGTCCTCCATGGCGGCCTCGCTGAAGCGGTCGTCGCCACGGGTCGCGCCGCGCTCGGTGAGGCGGGCCACGGAAATCTCGTCGATGATCTCGTCCACGGTGCTGGCGTCGGACTCGACGCAGCCGGTGAGCGTCAGGTCGCCGACGGTGCGGAAGCGCACGGTGCGCTCGCGGGCCTCTTCGCCGGGACGAAGGGGGTTGTGCTCGCTCGCGGTGAGCAGCATCCCGTCGCGCTCGAAGACGTTGCGCTGGTGGGAGTAGTAGATCTCGGGGATGTCGAGCTGCTCGCGGCCGATGTACTGCCAGATGTCGAGCTCGGTCCAGTTGGACAGCGGGAAGATCCGCATGTGCTCGCCCTCGTGGATGCGCCCGTTGTAGAGGGACCAGAGCTCAGGCCGCTGGTTCTTGGGGTCCCACTGGCCGAAGTCGTCGCGGTGGGAGTAGATGCGCTCCTTGGCGCGTGCCTTCTCCTCGTCGCGTCGACCGCCGCCGAAGGCCGCGGTGTAGCCACGCTCTTCGATGGCGTGGAGGAGGGTGCCGATCTGCAGCCGGTTGCGCGAGGTCTTGCCGTCGTCGATGACGATGCCGTCAGCGATCGCCTGCTCGACGGAGGCGACGTGCAGCTCGATGCCCAGGCGCTCGACCCAGCGGTCGCGGGTAGCGAGCACCTCGGGGAAGTCGAAGCCCGTGTCGACCTGGAGCAGTCCGAACGGGATCTTGGCCGGGGCGAAGGCTCGCTCGGCCAGCCGGAGCATGACGATCGAGTCCTTGCCGCCGGAGAACATCAGGACGGGGCGCTCGAACTCCGCAGCGACCTCACGGATGATGTGGATCGACTCGGACTCGAGGACGTCGAGGTGCGTCAGGGCGGCCGGGGGGGCAGCAGTGGGCACGAGGGAACCTCTCTTCGGACGGGACCCACGGAGCATAACGAGAAGTTATGGATGTCCAAACTGGCGTTCAGGTGTTGGATGGACACGTCCCGGCGGTGCGCAGGACCTGTGCGTGCGTCAGGCACAATGGCGCGCATGACTGTCGGGGAGGTGGCGTGCGCGTCCTCCTGCTGACCCATCACTACCCCCCGGAGATGGGTGCCCCGCAGCAGCGCTGGGAGGGCCTCGTCGAGTGGTTCACCGCTAACGGCCACGACGTCGCCGTCATCACCCCGGTGCCCCACTACCCGAGCGGCCGGGTCTGGCCCGAGGCCGCCGGCCTCGTCGCGGGGACGGTCCACCACGGCTCGCACGGCGAGGTCGTCCACCGGGCGGCCTACCGCATGACGACCGGCTCGGTCTGGTCACTGCTCACCGACCAGGTCATCGGGGCGGCCCACTCCGTCTGGCTGGCCCGCCGGTTCGCCGGTGACGCGCGGCCGGACGTCGTCATCACGACCGTGCCGGCGCTCCCTTCGCTCATCTCGGGGGTCGTCGTCTCCCGTCTCATGCGCCGGCCCCTCGTGCTCGAGATGCGCGACGCCTGGCCCGACCTCCTCGCCGTCATCGACCGCTGGGACGGGGAGCGGGTCACCGGCCGGCAGCACGTCAAGCGATCGCTCGCCCGGGTCGCCGCGGTGGGCACCAGCGTCCTGCAGCGGCGAGCATCGGTCGTCGTGACGACGACCCACTCCTTCGCCGAGCGACTGCGCGAGCGCCGGTTTCGCCACGTGCGGGTCGTGCGCAACGCCTCGCACCCCTTCGAGGCTCCGCTCGAGCTGCCCACGCGTCCGCTCGAGGGTGAGCTGCGGGTCGTCTACGTGGGCACCGTCGGTCGTGCGCAGGGGCTCGAGACGGCCGTCGAGGCCGCCCGACTGGCCGCGGAGGCCGGGGTCACCGTGCGCCTGCGGGTCGTCGGGGGCGGTGCCGGACGGGCCCTCGTCCAGCAGGAGGCGGCCGGTGCCGGCGTCGACGTGGAGCTCCTCGGCATCGTCCCGCGCACCGAGGTGCCGCAGCACTACGCCTGGGCCGACACCGCCCTCGTCATGCTGCGCGCCTGGCCCGGGCTCGAGCTGACCATCCCCTCCAAGGTCTACGAGCTCATGGACGCCGGCCTGCACATCAGCGCGAGCGTCTCGGGCGAGGCGCCGGACGTCATCGGGGATGCCGGTGCCGGTGACGTCCGTGCCCGCGGGCGACGCGCGCGCCCTCGCCGACCTCTGGGTGCGGCTCGCCCGTGCCCCGCACCCGCCGGCGCCCTCGCCCCGGGCCAAGAGCTGGGTCGACCTGCACGCCCGCCGCCCGATCACGGGAGAGCAGTACCTCGGCCTGCTCGGCGAGCTCCACGTCGCCGTGGGGCAGCGCGGGGTCAGCGCCGGGCAGCGCCTCGCCGCCCTCACCGACAACGTCTCGCTGCTCGCGGCCACGGCCGTGGAGCACGTCGGCGACGACCCGATCTCCTTCGGCGTCCTCGTCATGCGCCGGCTGCCCGGCCGG
>NZ_JBNFOF010000113.1:0-9996 GCF_057364645.1 Janibacter sp. CFPM2_SD2 | reverse complement strand
GCGACCGGCCGACCTCGGGTGACGGGGTGGTCGACGAGACCTCGCTCGCCCTGGGTGGCACGCTCGCCCGGGTCGACGGGCCACTGCGCGCCGCCCCTCGACGCGGCGTTGTCCTCGCCGAGCCGCCGCGGGGTCGTCGTCGACGGCGACGGTGCCCTCGCCGGCACCTGCCGGGCCACCGAGGTCCTCTCCGTCATCGAGGCCCAGGAGCGGCCCCATGACCCGGGCGGCGCGACACCATGAGCTGGATCCTCGACCACCTCGACGACGTCCTCGCGCTCACCCTGCGGCACACGTGGCTCGCCGGTCTGCCCCTGCTGCTCGGCCTGCTCGTCGCGCTGCCCCTCGGCTGGCTGGCGCACCGCAGCCCACAGCTGCGTGGTGGCGTCATCGTCGCGGCGGGGCTGCTCTACACCGTGCCGTCCTTGGCGCTCTTCGTCCTCATGCCGCTCGTGCTGGGCACCGGCATCCTCGACCCGATCAATGTCGTCGTCGCCATGACGATCTACACCGTCGCGCTGCTCGTGCGCTCGGTCGTCGACGGCCTGGGCTCGGTGCCCGAGGAGGTCGAGCGGTCGGCGACGGCGATGGGCTACACGCCGGTGCGCCGGTTCTTCGGCGTCGAGCTGCCCCTCGCCGTGCCGGTCATCGCGGCCGGCCTGCGGGTCGCCGCGGTCAGCAATGTCTCGATCGTCTCGATCGCCTCGCTCATCGGCGTCAGCCAGCTCGGTGACCTGCTCGTCGACGGCTACAACCGGGCGATCGGCGGCGAGCTGCTCGCCGGCATCGCAGGGTGCATCCTGCTCGCCCTCGTCCTCGACATCGCGATCCGGCTCCTCGAGCGTGCGCTCACCCCGTGGCGGCGGGCGCGGGAGGGGAGCGCGGCATGATCGGGTCCATCCTCGAGTGGCTGACGAGTGCCGACGCGTGGTCGGGAGCCGACGGGATCCTCGCGCGGCTGCTCGAGCACGTGGGCTACACCCTGATCGTGCTCGTCATCGCCGCGGCCATCGCCATCCCCGTCGGCCTGTGGATCGGGCACTCCGGCCGTGGCCGGTGGCTCGTCACCGCGGCCAACGCCCTGCGCGCCGTGCCGACCCTCGGCCTGCTCTTCGCCCTCACCCTCGTCCTGCTGCCCCGACTGCCGGGCGACGCCGCCTTCCTCGTCCCGAGCGTCATCGTCCTCGTGCTCCTGGCGATCCCCGCGATCCTCTCCGGCACCTACGCCGGGGTCGAGGCCGTCGACCCCGCCGCCCGCGACGCCGCCCGCGGCATCGGCATGACCGGCAGCCAGGTGCTGTGGAAGGTCGAGCTGCCCATCGCCCTGCCCCTGCTCCTGTCCGGCCTGCGGGCCGCGGTGCTCCAGGTTGTCGCCACGGCGACCGTCGCCGCCTACGTCGGCCTGGGCGGCCTTGGCCGCTTCCTCATCGACGGGCTGGCCACGCAGGACTACGCGATGACCGCCGGCGGCGCGATCCTCGTGGCCCTCCTCGCGCTGGCGCTGGACGCCCCCTTCGCCCTGCTGGGCCGGGTCGTCGTCTCGCCGGGACTCACCGGCCGCACCCGCTCCCTTCGACCCGACACCCGCACCATCACCGCTGGAGGAACCCCATGACCCCGACCATCCGCGTCCCGCGACGTGCCCGCGTCGTCGCCCTCTCCCTGACCATGGTCGGTGCCCTCGGGCTCTCCGCCTGCGGTGGCGGCGGCGACCCGCTCTCGAGCTCGTCGTCGAGCGAAGGGGGTGGCTCCGGCGGCATCGTCGTCGGCTCGGCCGACTTCTCCGAGTCGATCCTGCTCGCCAACATCTACGCCGGCGCGCTGAAGGCCGACGCGTCGACGCCTCGACCAAGACGGGCATCGGCTCCCGCGAGGTCTACCTCAAGGCGCTGGAGGAGGGGTCGGTCGACGTCGTGCCCGAGTACACCGGCAACCTCGCGCTCTACTACGACAAGTCCTTCGCGGAGACCGACCCGGACAAGACCTACGACGGTCTCAAGGAGGTCCTGCCCAAGGGGCTGACGGTCCTCGAGAAGTCCGCGGCCGAGGACAACGACTCGATCGTCGTCACCCAGGAGACGGCCGAGTCCAAGAGCCTGAAGACTCTCGACGACCTGACGAAGGTCGCCGGCGAGATGACCCTCGGTGCGCCGTCGGAGTTCAAGACCCGCGCCCAGGGCATCCCGGGCCTGAAGAAGACGTATGACATCGAGTTCAAGAGCTTCCGCCCGCTCAAGCCGGGGCAGGCGACCAACGGTGCGCTGAAGAACGGCCAGATCGATGCGGCCAACATCTTCAGCACCGACCCGGCGATCGTCGAGAACGACTTCGTCGTCCTCGAGGACACGAAGAAGCTCTTCGGCAGCCAGAACGTCGTGCCGCTCGTGCGCGAGGACTCGAAGGAGCAGGTCGCCGAGACCCTCGACGAGGTCTCGTCGAAGCTGACGACCGAAAAGCTGCAGGAGCTGCTCAAGCGCACCGACATCGACAAGGAGGACCCGGACAAGGTGGCCGCGGACTTCCTCAAGGAGGAGGGGCTCGACTGACCGGGCACCTGTGGCCGAGGTCACATGTGGGCCCGGGAAGAAGTCGGCGCTGCTGACGCTTGAGACCTTCGATAGTTAAACAAACAACTAATTCGGAGGTTCCCCGTGGACATCATCGTCCTCATCGCCCGCATCCTGTTCGCCGCGATCTTCGTCGCGTCCGGCATCGGCCACCTGACCCAGACCGAGGCGATGGCGGGCTACGCCAAGTCCGTGGGCGTCCCGGCGGCCAAGCTGAGCGTCTTCGTCTCCGGCGTGCTCATGATCGTCGGCTCCCTCTCGATCATCCTCGGTGTCTGGGGCGACCTCGGCTCGCTGATGATCCTCGTCGCGGTCGCGCCGATCGCCTTCCTCATGCACCAGTTCTGGAAGGCCGACGGTGAGGCCCGCATGAACGAGCAGATCCAGTTCAACAAGACCCTCTCGCTGGCCGGTGGCGCCCTCGCGCTCTTCGCGCTCTTCGCCCTGGTCCCCGAGCTCGGCCTGACGATCACCGGTCCGCTGCTCTGAGCGACCCTCGTCTGACGTCGCCCCGGTCACTCGGCCGGGGCCGACGCATGTCCGGTGGGGGGTGGGGCGCCGGGCGGGTGTGCCTGACGGCGTTGGTGTCACCTGGTCCCCCTCTCCGGGCAACCAGGTGACACCAACGACGCCGGGTCAGGACGGCGTCCGGCCCACCCCATGACGGAGGGGCTGCGCACCGTGGTGCGCAGCCCCCTCCGTCTGGTGGGGAGTCCCGAGGTCACTCCCAGGACGGGTTGGCGTTCTTCTTCGCAAGCTCCGACAGGTGGTCGCTGTCGCCTGCGGGCGCAGGTGCCGCCTCGGCTGCCTCCGGCGCCGCGGCCGGCTCCTCGGCGACGGGCTCGGCCGGGGGAGCGGACTCCTCGGCGACCGGCTCGGTGACCTCGGCAGAGGGAGTGGACTCCTCCGCCTCGGCCGGAGCCTCGGACACCGGCTCCTCAGTCGAAGCCTCGGCCTCGCTGGCGGGAGCCTCGGCCTCGCTGGCGGGAGCCTCGGTCTCGCTGGCGGGAGCCTCGGTCTCGGCGGCCGGAGCGGCCGCGGCCGGGGCGGCGGCGACTCCGGTCTCCCAAGGAGGGGGCGGCGTTCTTGGCGGCGAGGTCGCTGTCACCGGTGGCCGCCGGGCTGGCAGCTGCGGCGGGCGCGGTCTCGGCCTGGGGAGCGGACTCCTCCGCCTCGGACTGGGGAGCGGACTCCTCGGCCGGAGCCTCCTGGACCGGAGCCTCGGTCACCGTTTCCTCGGCCGCGGGGGCCTCGGTCTCCGCAACGGCAGGGGCCGCAGCCGGAGCGCCGGTCTCCCAGGACGGGGTGGCGTTCTTGGCGGCGAGGGAGTCGTCCGCCGCGGGAGCCGCGGGCGCCTCGGCAGCGGGTGCCTCGGTGACCTCGGCAGCGGGTGCTCGGTGACCTCGGCAGCGGGTGCCTCGGCCGGGGTCTCGTCGCTCTTCGCCTCGTCGGCCGTGGTGTCCGCAGCCGGGGCGGCAGCAGCCGAACCGGTCTCCCACGAGGGGGCCGCGTTCTTCGCCGCGACCGAGTCGTCAGCAGCCGGAGCGGCGGTGGCCTCGGCGGCGGGCGCCTCCGCCTTCGGCTCGTCGGCGGCCGGCGCGGCAGCACCGGTCTCCCAGGACGGGGCCGCGTTCTTCTCGGCAGCCGAGCCGGTCTCCCACGAGGGAGCCGCGTTCTTGTCCGCAGCCGAGCCGGTCTCCCACGAAGGAGCCGCGTTCTTGTCCGCAGCCGAGGTAGCGGCGGCCGCGGTGCCCGCGGCAGCAGCAGCGCCACCAGCGGCGGCGCCCGTCTCCCACGAGGGGGCGGCGTTCTTGTCCGCGGCGGTGGCCTCGGTGGCAGGCGCCTCGGTCTTCGTCTGCTCGTCACCCGGAGCCTGCGCCCCCTTCGGCTCGGCCGGGGCCTGCGTGGCCTCGGCCGTCGGGGCGGCCTCGGTGGACTCCTCGGTCTCGGCGGCGGCAGGCGCGGCCTTCGCCGGGGCCGGAGCGGCCTCCTTGACCGACGCGAGCAGCATCTGCGCGACGTCGACGACCTCGATGTCCTCGGAGGCACCCTCGGACTGCTTGGCCGTGAGGCCGTCGCTCAGCATGACGCGGCAGAAGGGGCAGCCCACGGCGATCCGGTCGGCACCGGTCGCGATGGCCTCCTCGGTGCGGTTGAGGTTGATGCGGGAGCCGAGCTGCTCCTCCATCCACATGCGGGCACCACCGGCGCCACAGCAGAAGGACTTCTCCTTCGACCGCTCCATCTCCTTGAGCTCGACACCCGGCAGGGCCGAGATGAGCTCACGCGGCGGGGCGTAGACGTTGTTGTGGCGACCCAGATAGCAGGGGTCGTGGTAGGTCACGGACGGAGCCGAGGAGGCGACGTCCTTGTTGCTCGACTTGCGCGGACCCTCCGGGCGGTTGACCGGGACGATCTTCTTCTCGCGGACGAGACGGTTGAGCAGCTGCGTGTGGTGCAGCACCTCGTACTTGCCGCCGAGCTGCGGGTACTCGTTCTTGATCGTGTTGAAGCAGTGCGCGCAGGTGACGACGATCTTCGTCGCGCCGAGCTCGTTGAGGGTCTCGACGTTCTGCTCCGCGAGCATCTGGAAGAGGACCTCGTTGCCCGCGCGGCGAGCGGAGTCACCGGTGCAGGTCTCGCCGTTGCCCAGGACGGCGAAGTCCACGCCGGCGTGGTCGAAGAGCTCGGCCACGGCGCGGGTCGTCTTCTTCGCGCGGTCCTCGTAGGCGCCGGCGCAGCCGACCCAGAAGAGGTAGTCGACGTCGTCGGCGGACTCGACGTCCTCGCCGAGCACCTTGACGGCGAAGGGGAGGTCCTTCGCCCAGTCCATCCGCGCCTTGGCGCCCATGCCCCACGGGTTGCCCTTGGACTCGAGCTTCTTGAAGAGGCCGCCGAGTTCGCTCGGGAAGGCCGACTCGATGAGGTTCTGGTAGCGGCGCATGTCGACGATGTGGTCGACGTGCTCGATGTCGACGGGGCACTGCTCGACGCAGGCGCCACAGGTGGTGCACGACCACAGGACGTCCTCGTCGATGACCGCGTCGGGGCCGTGCGGGTTGTAGGCCGACAGCGGGTGGTCGATGTCGTAGCCGGTCTGGCCGACGAGGGACATCTCGCCCCAGTTGATCGCGTCCGGCTCGGCCGTCGCGACCGCGCCCTCGGCCTGCCCGGCCTCGGCGCCACCGAAGGCGACGGCACCGTCGGCGGTCTGGCCCTTGGCGGCGCTCGCGGGGGTGTAGACGCCCGAGACGCCCTGTGCCGCAGCGAGGTACGGAGCCTTGGCGTGCGCGTGGTCGCGCAGCGTCATCATGAGCAGCTTGGGGGAGAGGGGCTTCTCGGTGTTCCACGCGGGGCACTGGCTCTGGCAGCGACCGCACTCGGTGCAGGTGCTGAAGTCGAGCAGGCCCTTCCACGTGAAGTCCTCGACCTTGCCGACGCCGAGGGTGGAGTCCTCCTCCATCTCCTCCATGACCTCCATGGAGAAGGGCTTGCCGTCGACGAGCATCGGCTGCAGCTCACCCAGGGAGGTGCGGCCGTCGGCGTGACGCTTGAAGTAGATGTTGAAGAAGGCGAGGAAGCGGTGCCAGGCGACACCCATCGTCGGGTTGATCGAGATGGTGATCATCCAGGCGTAGGAGATCAGCAGCTTGATGAGCGCGACGATCACGATGCCCGCCTCGAGGGCCTCGACCGACATGCCGGTGAAGAGCGAGCCCAGCCAGCCCGTGAGCGGGAAGTGCAGGAGCGAGGCGTGGTCGGCCTCGCCGGTGTTGAGCAGGAGCGCGCGCTCCAGGCCGCGCAGCAGGGCGATGCAGATGCCCACGCCGAGGATCGTCAGCTCGACGTAGTAGGCCTGCCAGAAGGTCGAGCCGAAGAAGCGGGACTTGCGGCCCTCGTCGCCGGCGGCCGAGCGCGGGTGGTTCTTCTGCCGGATGACCATCAGCATGACGATCGTGATGATGCCGGTCATCGCGAAGAGCTCGGTGATCCACTCGTAGAGGAAGAAGTGGCCGATGAGCGGCAGCACGAAGTGAGCGTCGAAGAGCTGGACCGTCGCCTGCACCAGGGTCAGGAAGAGGACCCCGAAGGAGATCATCGTGACCCAGTGCGCGATCGCCACGATGGGCAGTCGCGACATCCGGGTGTGTCCGAGGAACTCCCGCAGCAGCGTCGCCGTGCGGGCGCCGGGCTGACCCGTGCGCTCCTTGGCCGGCGTCGACGCTCCGAGCTTGAAGACGGTGACGAAGTGCTTGACGGCTCGAGCGAGCAGGCCCCATCCGACGATGGTGATCCCGACCCCGAGGATGATCGCGACGATCTGGAGGGCAGACATGGGGTCGAGTCTAGGTCTCGAGCCCTGCCCCGACAGCCTGATGGAGGTGCGGCACTCGTCACCCAAGCCGACCCTCACCAGCACCTGACGACGGGCGAAGGGAGCGCCCGGCCCCCTTCGCCTCGTGGCGGTGAGACCCGCTTGCGGCAATAGATAACGCGGTGTTGGAATATCCATAACATCTCGTTCGTTGTCGCGGGCGAGCCGCCGCGCACCGCGGCACCCAGTCAGCCCCGATGGAAGGAACCGCGTTGCCCATCTACGAAGACGCCACCAAGCTCGTCGGCCGGACCCCGCTGGTGCGGATCAACCGCATCATCGACTCCGAGGCCACGGTCGCCGCGAAGCTCGAGTTCTACAACCCCGCCAGCTCGGTCAAGGACCGTATCGGTGCCGCGATCATCGACGCCGCGGAGGCCTCCGGTGACCTTGAGCCCGGCGGCACGATTGTCGAGGCGACCTCGGGCAACACGGGTATCGCCCTGGCCATGGTCGGTGCGGCCCGCGGCTACAAGGTCGTTCTCGCCATGCCGGAGACCATGTCCAAGGAGCGCCGGGCGCTGCTGCGGGCCTACGGGGCGGAACTCGTCCTCACCGAGGGCGCCAAGGGGATGAAGGGCGCGGTCGAGAAGGCCGAGGAGATCGCCGTCGAGCGGGGTGCCGTCCAGGCTCGCCAGTTCGCCAACGCGGCCAACCCGGCCATCCACGAGAAGACCACTGGTCCGGAGATCTGGGAGGACACCGACGGTGAGGTCGACATCCTCATCTCCGGCATCGGCACCGGCGGCACCATCACCGGCGCCGGCCGCTACCTGCGCTCGCAGAAGTCGGACATCCAGATCATCGCGGTCGAGCCGGCCGAGTCCCCGATCCTCAACGGTGGCGCCCCCGGCCCGCACAAGATCCAGGGCCTGGGTGCCAACTTCGTGCCCGAGATCCTCGACACCGAGATCTACGACGAGGTCATCGACATCGACGCCCCGACGGCGATGGACTGGGCGCGTCGATCGGCCACCGACGAGGGTCTGCTCGTCGGCATCTCCTCCGGCGCCGCCTTCGCGGCGGCGGACCAGGTGGCCCGCCGGCCGGAGAACGCCGGCAAGACGATCGTCGTCATCATCCCGAGCTTCGGTGAGCGTTACCTCTCCACCCCGCTCTTCGAGGGCCTGCTCGACTGACCGTGACCTCCCACCTGTCGATCCGCGCCACGATCCGTGAGGATCTCGCCGCGGCCATGGAGCGCGACCCCGCCGCGACCTCGCGGTGGGTCGTGCTCCTGACCTCTGCCGGGCTGCACGCCATCTGGCTGCACCGCATCGCCCACCGCTGGTGGATGCGCCCCGGCGGGAAGTGGCCCGCGCGCGTGCTCGCCTACCTCTCGCGCTCCTTCACCGGGATCGAGATCCACCCGGGTGCCCACATCGGGCGCCGCTTCTTCATCGACCACGGGATGGGTGTCGTGATCGGCGAGACGGCGGTCGTCGGCGACGACGTCATGCTCTTCCACGGCGTGACGCTCGGCGGCACCTCGGGTCGGCGGGTCAAGCGCCACCCCACCCTTGGCGACCACGTCATGGTCGGCGCGGGGGCGAAGATTCTCGGCGACGTCCACGTCGGCAACAATGTCAAGGTCGGCGCCAACTCGGTCGTCGTCAAGGACGTGCCG
This sequence comes from Janibacter sp. CFPM2_SD2, assembly GCF_057364645.1. NCBI lineage: Bacteria > Bacillati > Actinomycetota > Actinomycetes > Micrococcales > Intrasporangiaceae > Janibacter > Janibacter sp. CFPM2_SD2. The sequence continues at coordinate 1,427 of NZ_JBNFOF010000113.1, read as the reverse complement.
ACCGGCGCCGTCGCCACGGGCATCCCGGCGCAGTACCGCTTCCCGGCGCTCGAGGGCCGCGACGCCCTCTCCCCGCAGGAGCTGCTCTACGCGGACCCGGCGCTCTTCATCTGAGGCCTGCTGTTCACGGCCCCTGAGGTGCGAGCGCCAGCGAGCCTCGAAGGGAGGGGACCCACCGATGATCGGTGGGTCCCCTCCCTTCGTCATGCCCGATCGCGCAGCGACCGGCTGGTCCGTCAGGCCGGTGTCGGGCCGTCCCCCAGCGGGTAGGTCGACGGGCCCTGGGTGTCGGCGGCGACACCGCCCGGGACGTCGCGCGACGGGTCGCCCTTGATCTTGCTGGCGCCCTCGCGCATCTTGTCGCCCGCGACCGAGGCGGCGGTGCTCACGGCGTCGAGCGCGGCGGGGGCGGCCTTGGTCTTGGCGGCGTGCTTCGCGGTCGCCACCTGCTGCTGCACCGGCTGCGACTGCCACGCCTTGGCGGCGCCGGATCGGATCTGCTCGTAGCGCTGGCGGCCGGCTCGTGCACCGAGCACGTAGCCGACGGCGGCGCCGAGGACGAAGGAGATCTTCGACATCGTGTGGTCCTTTCGCTCTGCGGTGACTTCTGCCCTCGACACTACCTGCGACAGGCATGGCCTACCGTGGACTCGCCCGCCTCCCAGCGGGCCAGGAGGGCTCGCATAGTGGCCTAGTGCGGCGGTCTTGAAAACCGCTATGGCGGCAACGTCATCGTGGGTTCGAATCCCACGCCCTCCGCCAGCTGCCTCAGCGCAGGGCCCGGACCCGGCGGGAGACGACGAAGGTCAGCCCGCACGTCGCCGCCGTACCAACGGTGCCCCACGCCAGGTCGTAGAGGACGGAGCCCGAGGGGTAGCCGTCGAGGACGGCGAGGTTGGTGAGGTTCCACGTCGCGTAGGCGACCAGCCCCAGGACGGCACCGTTGAGCACGGCCGTGACCCAGGACCCCCGCGCCAGGGCCGGGGTGATCGCCAGCCACACCATGCCGAAGACGTAGATCGCGTAGAAGGCGAGGGCCGCCACCATGTTCGGCGAGTCCGCGAGCCAGTCGCCCAGGTGCTCTTCGTAGACGGGTCGGGCGATGACGCCGAGCCAGAGGTAGTCCAGGACCCCGAAGATCACCGCGGCCACGACGTACCGCCCAAACCACGCCATGGCGCCCAGCGTAGACGCGGCGACCGCTCCCCGGGGTGCGGTTGTCGGGGCCGAGGAGTTCACTGGGTGGATGACCCGGTGCAGCATCGTCCCCCCGCACGTCCTCGCCGCGCTCGCCCGCTCCGACCAGCCGGGCCCGGCGCTCGGTCGCCGCCCGCACGCTGGCCATCGATGCCTCGCTGCGTCATGAGCGGCCCCCTGTCGGGTCCCGCACCACCGCCGTGCCGCCGGACCGGTCGGGTGAGGCCGGG
>NZ_JBNFOF010000112.1:0-10047 GCF_057364645.1 Janibacter sp. CFPM2_SD2 | reverse complement strand
CGGCGGTGCGCCAGTGCTCGACCGCGCGCACGGCCGCCGACGCCGACCTGCGCACGGTCGTCCCGCTCGTGCTGCTCGTCAGCCTCGTCGTGCTCGTCGTCCTGCTCCGAGCCCTCGTCGGTCCGCTCGTCCTGCTGGCGCTCAACGCGCTGAGCGCGCTCGCCGCCCTCGGCCTGGGCGCGTGGCTCGACGAGCACCTGCTCGGCCACCCGGCGCTCGACGTGCAGGTCCCGCTCGTCGCCTTCCTCTTCCTCGTGGCGCTGGGCATCGACTACACGATCTTCCTCATGCACCGGGCGCGTGCCGAGGCCGCCGACCACGGCACCCGCGAGGGCGGCGCCCGGGCGGTCGCCCATACCGGCGCGGTCATCACGAGCGCGGGTGTCGTCCTCGCCGCCGTCTTCGCGGCGCTGGGCGTGCTGCCGCTCGTCGTCCTCGGCCAGCTCGGCCTCGTCGTCGGCCTCGGGGTCCTGCTCGACACGCTCGTCGTGCGCACCCTCGTCGTGCCCGCCGCCACCGCCCTGCTCGGCGAGCGCTTCTGGTGGCCCGGGCGGGTAGCGTCGCGCCCGTGACGAGCAGCACGAGCGACCCCACGGGCACGAGCCGGTGGCTGCGGCTGGGCCAGCACGCCCTGCTCGCAGTGCTCGCCGTCGTCTGCGCGGTGCGTGCCGTCGCGGACGGCACGCACCCGCTCGCCGAGATCGGGGCCCTGGCGCTCTTCGCCGGCTGGTACGCCGTCGGTCCCCGCCTGGCCCGGCTCGGCCGTGACGGCACCGGCTGGTTCGTCGGACTCGTCCTCCTCTGGGGCCTGCTCGTGCTCGTCTCCCCCGAGAACGTCTGGCTCGCCTTCCCCCTCTGGCTCCTCGCCGGTCACGTGCTGCCGCTGCTGCCGGCCGTGGTCACCTCGCTGCTCGTCTTCGTCGTCGTCGCGCTCGAGCCGGTGCGGCAGAGCGGGCAGGCCTCCTTCGCGGCGATCATCGGGCCCTTCATCGGCATGGTCGTCGCCCTCGGCGTGGCCAAGGCGCAGCAGGCGCTCGTCCGCGACGGCATCGAGCGACAGCGGCTCATCGCCTCGCTCTACGCCGCGCAGGAGGAGAGCGCCGCCCTCACCGACGAGCTGGCCCGCGTGCAGCGCGCGCAGGGCGTGACGAGCGAGCGCACCCGGCTCTCCCGCGACATCCACGACGGCATCGCCCAGGGCTTCAGCTCGCTGCTCCTGCTCGCCCGCGCCGCCCGGGCCGAGAGCGACACCGACCGGCGGTCGCAGCTGCTCGAGCACATCGAGTCGGGCGCGGCCCAGGGCCTCGAGGAGTCGCGCCGCATCGTCGGGGCGCTCGCCCCGGCGACCTCGACGAGGGCAGCCTGCCGGCGGCCGTGCGGCGGGTCGCCGAGCGCTTCGCCGACGAGACCGGCGTGGCCGCGACCGTCACCGCGTCGCCGACGCTGCCGGCGGTCCCGACGACCGTCGAGGTCGCCCTGCTGCGGCTGGTCCAGGGGGCCCTGGCCAATGTCCGGACCCACGCGCCGCGCACACGGTCACCGTCAGCCTCGAGGAGGCCGGCACGACCGTGCGGGTCGACGTCGTCGACGACGGGGTCGGCTTCGACCCGCAGGGCTGGTGGGACCAGCCCTCCCCCACGAGCGGCGAAGGGGGATACGGCCTGCGCGCGACCCGCGCCCGGCTGCGTGAGCTCGGCGGCGGCCTGTCCGTCGAGTCGGCGCCCGGCGAGGGCACCGCCGTGTCGGGCTGGGTGGAGATCGGACGACCGGTGGAGGAGCGATGAGCGAGGCGATCGTCGGGGCGACGGGCACGACCGGCGGAGATGGCCACCCGGTGCGGGTGGTCGTCGTCGAGGACCACCCGGTGACCCGCATGGGCGTCGTCGCCCTGCTCGGGCAGGACCCCCGGATCACGGTCGTCGCCGACGTCGGCACCGGCGAGGAGGGCGTGGTCGCCGCTTCCCGCGAGCTGCCCGACGTCGTCGTCACCGACCTGCGCCTGGGCGCCGGTCTCGACGGCGTCGGGGTCACCGAGGCGGTGCGCGCCCGGCGACCCGCGCCGGCGGTGCTCGTGCTGACGACCTATGACACCGACCGTGACATCGTGCGGGCGGTCGAGGCGGGTGCTGCGGGCTACCTGCTCAAGGACGCCGACCCAGCCGTCATCACCGACGCCGTGGCCCGTGCCGCGAGCGGCCAGACGGTCCTGTCCCCCGACCTCGCCCAGCGGGTCGTCGCGCGCATCTCCCGCCCGCAGGCAGACCTGTCCGCCCGCGAGGTCGAGATCCTCGGCGCCGTCGCGCAGGGCATGTCCAACCGCGAGATCGCCCGTGCCCTCGTCATCTCGGAGGCGACGGTCAAGACGCACCTCGTGCACGTCTACACCAAGCTCGACGTCGACTCGCGCACCGCCGCCGTGGCGCGGGCGCGTGAGGACGGGCTGCTGAGCTAGTCGCGTGCCGCTGGGTCGCCGGCGCCGCCCCCGGGCCTCGGCCCGCAGTCGGTAGCCGACCCCGCGGACCGTGGTGATCCGCTCGGCCCCGATCTTCGCCCGCAGCGAGCGGACGAAGACGTCGACGACATTGGACCCCGGGTCGAAGTCCATGTCCCACACCATGCCGAGCAGCTGCTCTCGGGAGAGCACCTGCTCGACGTGCTCGACGAAGGCCTCGAGCAGGGAGAACTCGCGGGCCGTCAGCTCCACCTCACGGCCGGCGACGCGCGCGGTGCGTCGGCGGACGTCGAGGCTCAGGTCGCCCGCGACGAGCGCCCCGTCGTCGGCCGGAGCCGCCCCGCCCTCGCGCAGCCGCAGCCGGACGCGGGCGAGCAGCTCGGCGAACTGGAAGGGCTTGGTCATGTAGTCGTTGGCCCCGCCCTCGAGACCGGCGACGGTGTCGTCGACCCCGTCGCGTGCCGTGAGGATGATGACGGGCAGGTCGACGTCGTCGCCGCGCAGCCGGCGCAGCACCTCGAAGCCGTCGAGCCCGGGCAGGCCGACGTCGAGCACGAGCAGGTCGAAGGCCCCGGTCGAGGCGAGCGCCCAGGCCTGCCGACCGTCGCCGACGATCGTCGTGCGGTAGCCGCTCGCGCGCAGCCCCTTGTCGATGAAGCTGGCGATCTCGTCGTGGTCCTCGGCGATGAGGATGGCGCTCATGTCTCCTCCGGGTGGTCGTGGGTGACGTGGGTGTGGGTGGGGAGCACGAGGGTGAAGACCGCACCCTCGCCGGGCGTGCCGCCGACGTCGACCCGCCCGCCGTGGCCCTCGGCGATGGCTCGGACGATCGACAGCCCGAGGCCGGCGCCGCTGTGCCGCCGACCGTCCGGGGGCTCGCCGTGGGCGAAGCGCTCGAAGATGTGCTCCCGCTCGGCGACCGGCACGCCGGGCCCGGTGTCGGCCACGCTGATCGTCAGCGCCGGACCGAGCTCGGGGTCGACGACGACGTCCGAGGAGAGGGTGATCGCATCGCCGTCGCCGGTGTGCTGCACCGCGTTGTACGCCAGCTGGAGCACGGCCTGGGTGACGCGCTGGGTGTCGAGCCGCGCCGTACCCTCGGCGACGTGGGCGAGCCGCCAGCTGCGGTCGGCGAGGGCCGAGACCTTGGCCTCGAGCGAGATGGTCAGCGTCGGCAGGTCGACCTCCTCGCCGAGCCGCACGAAGTCCGGTCGGTCGGCCTTGGCCAGGGCGAGCAGGTCGGTGACGATCCGACTCATCCGGTCCAGCTCCTGGGTGACGATGCGCATCGTCACCTCCCGCGACGCCGGGTCGTCGTCCATGAGCTCGAGGTGACCGCGGATCACGGTGATCGGCGTGCGCAGCTCGTGGCCGGCGTCGTCGACGAAGCGCTGCTCCGCGCGGAAGGCCTCCTCGAGCCGGTCGAGCATGCGGTTGAAGGTCGCCGCCAGACCCGACACGTCGTCATCGCCCACGGTGATCCGTCGGGTGCGGTCGTGCTCGGTGATCTCGGCGGCCGCCTCCTGCACCTGCCGCACCGGCCGCAGGATCCGCCCGGCGACGAGCCACGAGATGACGCCCGCGAGGAGCAGGGTCCCGAGCGAGACGAGGGTGAGCATGCGCACCGTGCGGTCGGCCTCGGCCGCGCCCTCCCCGGTGAAGACCGCGACGAGCAGCATCGCGTCGTCGCCGCCCCGCACGTCGACGACGGTGCGGGCCCAGCGCATCTCGCCGGCGGGGGTGTCGAGGGTGCCCGAGGTCCCCTGCTCGGCCGCGCGCAGCACGGCCGGGTCCCGGGTGAGGTCGTACTCGTCGACGTCCGGCGCCCCGGCGCCGTAGGAGGTCGTCACGACGCCCGACTCCCCGACGTAGCCGACGATGACCTCGCCGCTGCCCGGCCGCTGCCGGGAGAGGTAGACGGTGAGCAGCCGTTCCGCCGTCGTGAAGGGACGAGAGGTCTCGGGGTCGACGCCGGTGCGGGTGAAGGTGCGGAACTCCTCGATCTCCTGGGTCACGTCGGCGTTGGCCCGCTCCGTGACCGACACGTGCAGGCTTTCGCGCACGACGACGACGACGGACAGCAGGCTGACGAAGAGCACGAGCACCATCCAGCCGACGATGGTGTCGCGGGCCAGCCGTGGACGGCCGCGCTCAGCCGCCATCAGTCATCGTCGTACTCGTCGTCGTCCGCGCCGTCGTCGTCACCGTCGTCATCATCGTCGTAGGTGGGCGCCGGCGCATCGGTGCGCGAGGTCCACGACGGCGTGGGGGTCCACGTGGGGCGCGTGCTCGCGCTGGTCGACGGCCGGGTGGTCGTGGTGGACGTGGGGTCGGAGGTCGAGCTGCTCGTCGGCGTGCTGGTCGAGGACGTGCTGGTCGGCCCCGTGCTGGTCGACGACGGGGTGGGCGTCGACGAGGTGCCGTCGGTCGTCAGCTGCAGCGGACGTTCCTCGACCGGCGGGGGGTCCGCCGGCGCCGCGGCCACGCGGAATCCGATCAGGACGAGCACCGGCACGGACAGCATGACCGCGAGGAGCATGCCGTCCCGGCCGAGCCTGCGGCGGGGTGCGGGAGTCATGCCTCGAGGTTACGAAGGGGGTGTGAGTCCCGGATGAGCGTCGGATGAAGAAGCCTTCATCAAGGGGTCGGGCACGGCGCGGGTCACGAGGTTGACCCCACGCATGACGTGGAAGCCGAGCAGCGCCGCGACGGTGCCCAGGGCGATGCCCGCGAACTGCAGGTCCCCGACCTTCCACGTGAAGTCGGCGATGCCGATGATCAGCGCCACGGCAGCGGTCATGAGGTTGATCGGGTTGCCGAAGTCGACCTTGGCCTCGACCCAGATCTTCGCCCCGAGCAGGCCGATCATGCCGTAGAGGACGACGCCCGCCCCGCCGAGGACCCCGGGGCACGGTGGCGATGGCCTCGCCGAACTTCGGCGAGAAGGACAGCAGCAGCGCGACGAGCGCGGCGACCCAGTAGGCGGCGGTCGAGTAGACGCGGGTGGCGGCCATGACGCCGATGTTCTCGGCGTAGGTCGTCGTGCCCGATCCACCGCCGGCTCCGGCCAGGGTCGTGGCGAGGCCGTCAGCGATGAGCGCCCTGCCCGTCAGCGGGTCGAGGTCCTCCCCCGTCATCGAGGCGACCGAGCGGATGTGCCCGACGTTCTCCGCCACGAGGACGAGGACGACCGGGATGAAGAGACCGGCGACCGCGAGCTCGAAGTGGGGCGCGTGGAAGTCCGGTGCCCCGAGCCAGTCGGCCTCGTGCATCCGGGCGAAGCTGACCTCGTCACGCAGCAGCGCGGTGGCGTAGCCGGCGGCGACACCGACGAGGATCGCGATGCGGGAGAAGAGCGTCCGCGTCGCGACGGTGACGAGCAGGATGACGACGACCGTCACGAGGGCGGTCACCGGGGACTTCATGAAGTTGACCTTGGCGCTCGGCGCGAGGTTGAGCCCGATGAGCGCGACGATCGCGCCGGTGACGACCGGCGGCATGAGCGCCCGCAGCCACCGGTCGCCGGCCATCTGGACGACGACTCCGATGAGCGCGAGCGCGAGGCCGGCCATGACGACGCCGCCGAGAGCGGTGGGCATGTCGTGGCTCTTCGACGCCGCGGCCAGCGGTGCGATGAAGGCGAAGGAGCTGCCGAGGTAGCTCGGCACCCGCCCCGCGGTGATGAGCAGGAAGAGCATCGTGCCGATGCCGCTGAAGAAGAGGGTCGTCGCCGGCGGCAGCCCGGTGATGAGGGGCACGAGGAAGGTCGCGCCGAACATCGCGACGACGTGCTGCGCGCCGAGACCGATCGTGCGGGGCCAGGACAGGCGCTCGCCGGGCCGCACGACCTCACCGGGCCGCACCTCGCGACCGTCACCGTGGACGGTCCAGCCGAGGCCGAAGGGGGCGGGGGGCCGGGTCGGGTCAGATGTCGTCACGAGGGGCGATCGTAGCCCTGCGCCGGGTCAGCCTGGTCCACAGCCACGGGGTGCGCGAGGGCGTCTTGACCTGCTCCCGCGGCGGCGGCCCCTCGTCGACGTCGTCGAAGAGCAGGACGTTGCCCCGGTAGGGCCCCGCGAGGGTCGACGGGTCGATGCTGCCCGCGGCCGCGCGGCGCAGGACCTCGGGTGCGTCGTCGGCGGCCAGGGGCGTCGTGGAGCTGCACCTCGGTGCCGAGCATCGCCGCGAGCGTCTCGAGGCGGCGCGGCGAGGTCCGCGCGAGCCGGTCGCCCACGGCGAGGGTCCAGCTCCCGCCGACGCCGGGCAGGGGCGGGAGGATGACGGTGCGGGTCCCGGCCGCGGCGGCATCACCCGGGTCGGCAGCTCGTCCGTCGGTCAGCCCGAGGGCCTCGGCGACATCGGCCTGCGTCCGGTCGCGGACGGCCAGCCAGGCGCTGCCCGGGCCGAAGGGCTCGAGCCCGCTCACAGCGAGCGGGCCATGATGACGCCGTCACGGTCGTCGTCGGGGCCGACCCGCACGGCGCCGGGCACGCGCCCGACCTCGGTGTAGCCGTAGCGGGTGTAGAACTCGCCCAGCCCGGTCCCACCCCGGTAGTCGAGGGTGGCCACCTCGACGCCCGCGTCACGGGCCGCCCGGTGCAGGCCGGCCATGAGCAGGGCGCCGTGGTTGGTCCCCCGGCGGTCGGGGTCGGTCATGATCCGCTCGAGGTTGGCGGTGTGGGCGACGGTCGCCCCCGACGGGCGGGCGACGAAGCCGAAGCCGAGCAGGTCGCCGCCCGGGGAGTTGAGCGCCACGAGGGTGGCGGAGCCGCGCTCGAGACGCTCGGCGTAGCCGTCGAGGACGGCCGCGACCTCGTCCTCGCTCGCCCCGGGCAGGAAGCCGACCGCTCCCCCGGCGTCGTTGACCCGCACCCACATGCGCAGCATCGCCTCGCGCGCCCGCGCGGGGATGCGATCGGTGACGCGCACCCAGGGCAGCTCGAGGACGAGCCACTCGTCCTCCCCGGTGACGTGGTCGAGGTCGGGCGCGTGCTCCATGCCCGCGGACTCGGCGACGAAGCGGGTGCCGACGTCCTCCGGCGCGACCCGCAGCCGCAGCGGCAGCTCCGGCAGCCACTCGAGGGCGTACGCGACGACGAGCCGCAGCGCCCGGGAGGCCAGCTCGTCACCCCCTTCGCCGTCGACGACGCGGATCGTCACGCGGATGAAGTCGGTGTGCGCCCGCAGCCCGACGAAGCCGACGGCGCGGCCGGCGGGACCGCTGATGATCCACGTGCCGTAGCCGTGCTCCTCCCAGTGCTCGCGCCAGGCCCGCACGATCTCGGCGGGCCGGCCGGCGTCGGCCGGGAGCCCCATGAGCTCGGCGACGAGAGCGGCGTCGTCCTCGACGGGCGGGAGCAGGCTGAGGTCGTCTGAGGTGATGGTGCGAGGGGCGGTCACGGACCCCATGGTGACACCCCGTTCACCGCGCTGGGACGATGGGCAGATGACTGATCCGCTCTCCGTGCCCGTCGGCACCGACCCCGACGAGCTCTTCGAGCGCTTCCAGGCATGGACGGCCGATCGCGGCCTGACGCTCTACCCGCATCAGGAGGAGGCGCTGCTCGCGCTCCTCGGCGACGACCACGTCGTCCTCGCCACGCCCACCGGCTCCGGCAAGTCCCTCGTCGCGACCGGGGCCATCGCCCACGCGATGGCCAAGGACGAGGTCGCCTTCTACACCGCGCCGATCAAGGCCCTCGTCTCGGAGAAGTTCTTCGACCTCTGCGCGACCTTCGGCGCCGACAACGTCGGCATGCTCACCGGCGACGCGTCGGTCAACGCCGACGCCCCGGTCATCGTCTGCACCGCCGAGGTGCTCGCCAACCTCGCGCTGCGCGAGGGCCGCGAGGCCGACGTCGCCTTCGTCGTCATGGACGAGTTCCACTACTACGCCGAGCCGGAGCGCGGCTGGGCCTGGCAGGTCCCGCTGCTCGAGCTGCCGCAGGCGCAGATGCTGCTCATGTCGGCGACCCTCGGCGACACCAAGGCCATCGAGGAGGACCTCGCCGAGCGCACCGGGCGCGACGTCGTCGTCGTCAAGGACGCCGAGCGGCCCGTGCCGCTGACCTTCCGCTGGGCCCTCACCCCGCTGCAGGAGACGATCGAGGAGATCCTCGAGTGGCGCCGCGCGCCGGTCTACGTCGTGCACCAGACCCAGGCCAATGCCGCCGAGCACGCCCGGCTCGTGCAGACCCTCAAGCTGCTCGACAAGGACGAGAAGGCGGCGATCGCCGACCGGCTCGCCGGCTTCCGCTTCTCCGCCGGATTCGGCCGCACCCTCGGCGGGATGCTGCGTCGTGGCGTCGGCGTGCACCACGCCGGCATGCTGCCGCGCTACCGCCGGCTCGTCGAGCAGCTCGCGCAGGAGGGCCTGCTCAAGGTCATCTGCGGCACCGACACCCTCGGTGTGGGCATCAACGTCCCGATCCGCACCGTCCTCTTCACCTCGCTGACGAAGTTCGACGGCTCGCGCCACCGCGTGCTGCGGGTGCGCGAGTTCCTCCAGATCGCCGGGCGGGCCGGCCGCGCCGGCTACGACACCGAGGGCTACGTCGTCGTCCAGGCCCCCGAGCACGTCATCGACAACCACCGGGCGCTGCTCAAGGCGGGCGACGACGAGAAGAAGCGCAAGAAGGTCCAGCGCAAGAAGCCCCCGGAGGGCTTCGTCGTGTGGACCGAGGACACCTTCACCAAGCTGACGACCAATGCCCCCGAGACCCTCCGGTCCCGGATGAAGGTCGACAACTCGACGATCCTCAACGTCGTCGCCCGCCCCGGCGACCCGGTCACCGCGCTCTCCCGGCTCACGAGGGACAACCACGAGGACGCGAAGGGGAGGGCTCGCCTCGCCCGACGAGCGATCCGTCTGGGGCGCAGCCTGCTCGACTCCGGTGTGCTGGAGCGTCTCCCGGAGCCGGACGCGACCGGGCGGACCGTCGCGCTGACGCTCGACCTGCCCCCGGACTTCGCGCTCAACCAGCCGCTCGCCCCCTTCGCGCTGGCGGCGCTCGACCTGCTCGACCCCGACTCCCCCACCCACGCCCTCGACGTCGTCTCGACGATCGAGGCCGTGCTCGAGGCACCGATGGCCGTCCTCGTCGCCCAGCAGCACGCAGCCCGCGGCGAGGCGATCGCGGAGATGAAGGCGGACGGCATCGAGTACGAGGAGCGGATGCGGCTGCTCGAGGAGATCACCTGGCCGCGCCCACTCGCCGAGGAGCTGGCCGCGGCCTTCGAGACCTATCGGCAGAGCCACCCGTGGCTGCCTGAGGAGGCGCTCGTGCCGAAGTCGGTCGTGCGCCTCATGTGGGAGGAGGGGATGTCCTTCGCCGACTTCGTGCGCCGATTCACCCTCGCCCCGCGCGAGGGGCTCGTGCTGCGCTATCTCACCGATGCCTACCGCACGCTCACCCGCACCGTGCCGGAGGCGCACTCCTCCCCCGAGCTGCGCGAGATCGTCGAGTGGCTCGGCGAGACGGTGCGCCAGACCGACTCCTCGCTGCTCGACGAGTGGGAGGCCCTGGCCGACCCGGACGCCGCCGCGCGACTCGCCGAGGACCGCGAGGCGGCCCCGCCGCCGCGACCGCTGTCGG
>NZ_JBNFOF010000111.1:0-10061 GCF_057364645.1 Janibacter sp. CFPM2_SD2 | reverse complement strand
AGCGACCTGAACGCCCCGGGCGCCTCCCCCCGGCGGCCCGGTGCGGCTGCTGCTCGGATCCGGCTGCTCGCCGCCGACGACCCGGCCCCGTGGCAGACCTGGGTGCTCTACGGCATCTGCGTGGCGGCCTTCGTCACGCCGCCCGTGCTCGCGGTGATGGTCGGCGTCTGAGCGCCTGACCCGGGCCGCCAACCCTGCAGGACCCTAGGGTTTTGCAGAGTTGGGCTCAGGTCCTTGCAGGCCGGACTAGTCCTGGTCGGGGCGGACCGGCCGCCAGCGGGCCGGGCCGGTCTCGTCGACCTGGGGAGGACCCCACGTGCCGCCCGTCGTCGGGTGCGAGGGCGGCGGGGGCGGAGGGACGCTCCCCCGCGGCTGGCTGAGGAAGTCGCCGTGCCGGCCGGCCCGCTCCGGCGGGGGCTGCGGGATGCCGTCGGACCCCCTTCGCGCTCCGGTGCCGGCGGGACGCCGGCCGGCGCACCACCGCTCGTGCGCAGCTCGAAGTCGCGGATCGCACCGCGCTGCTCGAGCGCCTGCAGCACCTCGACCAGGCGCTGCTGCGTGCCGGCGTCGACGGGGCGGCCGGTCGCCGCGAGGTAGGCGAGGACCCCGAGGTCGCGGTAGTGCTGGTCGATGTCGCCGAGGTCCCGGCTCGACGTTGCCTGGTCGAAGGCGGAGTCCGCCCGTCCGGCGAGGTTGTCGTAGCCGGCGCGTGCTCGCTCGAAGAAGCTCATCGACCGTCCTTGCGTAGGGGGGAGGCCGCCAGGGCCTGCAGGGGGTCAACACCCTAGAGGGCCGGCGCCATTCGCTCTACAGTTGCCGACGAGTGGCGCCGCAGGGGACGCCCCGGACCAGGAAGACACCGTCATGCCGATCCACGGATCTTTGTTCCACGACTTCCGCGAGGAGTCGTCCACCGACCAGTTCGCACTGCAGAACAAGAAGCTGCTCAAGATCCAGATGGGCCACGGCCCGGTCATGGCGCGGACCGGCTCGATGGTCGCCTACCAGGGCGACATCCGCTTCGAGAACAAGGGCTCGGGCGGCGTCGGCAAGTTCCTCAAGCAGGCCGCCACGGGCGAGGGCGTCAAGATGATGACCTGCTCCGGCCAGGGCGAGCTCTTCGTCGCCAACGAGGCCCAGGAGATCCAGGTGATCTACCTCGAGAACGACATGATCTCGGTCAACGGCAACAACATCCTCGCCTTCAGCGCCTCCATCGAGTGGGACATCCACCGGATCCAGGCGCGCGGCGCCGCGATGACCGGCGGCCTCTACAACGTCACCCTCCGCGGCAGCGGCTACGTCGCCCTCACGACGAAGGGAGAGCCCGTCGCCCTCGACGTCGCGAGCGCCCCGACCTTCGGCGACGCGCAGGCCGTCGTCATGTGGACCGGTGGCGTCCGGATGGACATCAAGGTCGACACCGGCGGCCTGAAGTCGATGGTCCGCGGGGGCACCGGCGAGACCTTCCAGATGGCCTTCGGCGGGCAGGGGTACGTCCTCGTCCAGCCCGCGGAGTCGGTGACCGACGGGGGTCACCAGAGCTCCGGCGGCGGAGGCGGCGGGCTGAGCGACCTGCTCGGTGGCTGACCGCGTGCGGCGCTGGCCGGCGGCGCTCGGCGGATGTGCCGCCGGCGCCGCCGGCCTGCTGCTCGTGGTCGGCGCCGTCGGCCTTGCCGAGTCCGTGCTCGTCGGCGGGCAGACGCGGGAGTGGTGCGAGGAGCTCACTGACGACCCGACGGTCACCGTGCAGGAGCGGTGCGTCCGCGAGCGCGACAACGTCAACATCGTCGCGTCCGACGAGCACCTCGTGGAGTTCTACTACCGCCACACCGGCGGCGTGCGCTACGAGCCGCACCCCTGGCCGCTCTCCGGCGAGGTGGAGGTGGTGTTCGGCGACGGCGAGGTGACCCTGCGCAACGACGCGGGGATGGCGGCGACCTACCCCGACGAGGTCTTCCACGACGCGCGCTGAGCGCACTATCTGGGCAAAACCCTAGGGTTCTGTGCAGTTGGTGCGCTCAACGCACGATGACGGTCGACCCGACCGGCATGAGGTCCTCGCTCCAGATGAGGTCCATCGCCGCATTGCTCACCCGCGCGCACCCGTGCGAGGCGGGGTAGCCGGGGATCGACGCGGCACCGTGGACGGCATAGCCGCCGTAGAAGTAGCGCGGGCTGTAGAGCGTGCCGAGCGGCGCGACCTCGTTGCCGCGGTGCGTGCGCCCGACGGTGAAGGTCCCCGTCGGCGTCACCGCGACCGCCGGTCGTCCGTGCGACATGTAGGTCTCGCCCGAGGCGGTGCTCGTGTTGATGACGTAGCGGATCGAGCCGCCGCGCACGACGAGCAGCACCTGGCGCTTCAGATCGATCTCGATGCGGTCGGCCAGCCCCTGCGGCAGCGGCGGCAGGGTGCCGGAGGCCAGGGCGTCGAGGGTCTTGCGGCCGGCGATGCCGTCGCGCCCCAGACCGGCGGACTTCTGCAGCGCGAGGACGGCCTGCTCGGTGAGGTGCCCGTAGGTGCCGTCGGCGCGGCCGTTCCAGTAGCCGGCCTCGGTGAGGTCGCGCTGCAGCTGGCGCACCTGCGGTCCGCGGTCCCCCGGACGAAGGGGGTCGCTCGCGTCCCCCTTCGCCCCTGCCGTGCTCGTGGGCGACGTGCTCGACGGCGCGCTCGTCGTGGACGTGCTCGACGAGGTGGTGCTCGGCGACGTCGTGCTCGACGAGGACGTCGGCCGGTCGACCGGCGCCGTGACGGTGATCGGCTGCTGCGCCACCTGGGTGCCGCAGCCGGCGAGAGTCGCCCCGGCGAGCAGCGCCACGAGCGCTGCGCGTGCGTGAGTCATAGGTCCATCCCCTGCTGTGCGGCCGGACGCCCCCTGCGCCCGGTCTCGTCATGATGGACGCACCGGGGGCCGAGACGGTTGCGTGGTGTCCGGGACGTGACCGACACGTGACCGGCGCGATGCACGAGGGGTCTGGTGAGGGGTCGTGGTGAGGCATGGGACACAATCGGTGCCATGAGTGACCTCCCCACCGCCGGCGACTCCGGGTGGAGCGACCCCGACACCCTCGGCGCCATCCCCCCTGTCGTCGCGGTCACCTACTGCGGCCACTGCGGCAAGTCCGCCAACAAGGGCAACCACGTCCGCTGCCGCACGGAGCTCGACGCCCACGGCCCGACCTACTGCACGACCTGTCGACGCACCCTCACGGTGGAGCGGGCGGGCGACACCTGGACCGCGACCTGCAAGAAGCACGGCGAGTCGACCGGCACCCTCGCCGGCGCCTGACCCGGCCCTGACCGCGGGGCCGGTCAGCAGCTCGCGTCGCCCAGCAGGTCGGTGAGGGCCTGGCGAAGGGAGGCGACCTGCGCCTGGCCGATGCGCTCGGCCCACTCCTGCTCGACCTCGCCGAAGAGGCGGTGGACGACCGCCTGGGCGTATTCCCCCTTCGCCGTGAGGCTGACGATGCGCGCCCGCTGGTCCTCGTCGTCGCGACCGACGGCGACGTAGCCGTTGCGCTCGAGGTGGGCGATCTGCTGACTGACCGCCTGCTTCGTCACGCCGCAGCGGTCGACGATCTCGCGGGCTGCGCGGCCGCTCGCCGAGGTGGCGCAGGACATTGGTCGAGTGCGCGAGGGACAGGCCCTCGATCTCGGAGGCGCGCAGCCGCGCCTCGAAGTCGGCGATGAAGGCCGCCTGCGCGCGGGCGATGAGGTTGACGAGCGGCGGCTGCCCGTCGCCACCGGCGCACGGGCCGGCCAGCGGGGAGGACAGGTCGGGAGTCATGAGCCCATGGTAAGCCATTGGTCAAGGACTTGACTTTGATCGTGGCTGACGCCCACTATGGTCAAGCACTTGACCAAACCTCCCCCCTGGAGTCCCCATGAACGTCCTCGTCCTGCTCGGCTCGCTCCGCGACGGCTCGACCAACCGCACCCTCGCCGAGGCCGCCGTCGCCCACCTGCCCGAGGGTGCGACCGCGACCTTCTTCAACAGCGGCGCCGACCTGCCCCACTACTCCGAGGACCTCGACGTCGAGGGCCGCATCCCGCAGGTCGCCACCGATCTGCGGGAGGCCGTGGCCGCCGCCGACGCCCTCATCGTCGTCACCCCCGAGTACAACGGCACGCTCTCGAGCGTCGTCAAGAACACCATCGACTGGGCCTCCCGCCCCCGCGAGGCCGCGAGCATCCACGGCAAGCAGGCCATCGTCCTCGCCGCCTCGGGTGCCCCCTACGGTGCCGAGTGGGCCCGCAAGGACGCCGTCCGCACCCTGCAGATCGCCGGCGCGCAGGTCGTCGAGGACACCTTCGGCATCGGCGCCTCCTACGAGGCCTTCGCCGACGGCCGACTCGTCAACGGCGACGCCGACAGCCAGCTCCAGGCCCTCGTCGCGCGCCTGGGCGAGCCCGTCGCCGCCTGACCCACGCCCGACCCGAAGGGGGTCGACCTCCAGCCGGAGGTCGACCCCCTTCGCTGTAGCCCACGGACAGCGAACGGTAGGGCGCAGGAGGGTTTTGCACGAAGAGGACGAGAGTGCAAGACTGCACTTCGTGACCGAAAGTGCAACCACCCCCAGGAGCGACCGCCGCGCGGCGATCATCGCTGCGGCACAACGACTCTCGGTGGGGTGCGGGTACTCCGGCTTCACCCTCGACGACCTCGCGCAGGCCGTCGGGGTCTCCCGACGCACGCTCTTCAACCACGTCACCTCCAAGGAGGAGGCCGTGCTCGGCATGCTCCCGGTCCTCACCGACGAGCAGGCGCAGACCCTGCGGGCCGGCGGGCCGACCGGGCACCTCGTCGACGACGTGCTCACCGTCGTCCTCGACTGCCTCGACGCCGACACCGGCACCGCGGCCGACTACCAGCAGCTCCACGACGTCATCGAACGCAACCCCGAGCTCTTCGTCCGGGTCAAGGCCCACGTCGAGGAGCTCACCGAGCAGCTCGTGACCCACCTGTCCGAGCGCGAGGACGCCGACGACTCCCGGGCCCGCATGGCGCTGGCGATCGTCGGCGGCGTCGTGCAGCACTCGGTGGTCGAGTGCCTCGCCACGCCCTCGCTCGGCCCGCTCTCCGACCGGGCCCGCACCAACCTCACCATCGCCCGGGAGATCCTCGCCGACCCGGCGTGACCTCCCTTCGTCCCACCCGTCCTCACCGACTCCGCGCCTCCGGCCCCGACGACGCGGTCGCCCACCCCCGCCCCTCGAAAGGCATCCCATGGCCCACGCCCTCTACCGTCTCGGACGGCTGGCGCACCGACGCTGGCCGGCCTTCCTCATCGGCTGGCTCGTCGTGCTCGTCGCCATCGGCGGCGCCGCGTCGACGCTGTCGCAGCCGATGAGCGACAAGTTCTCCATCCCCGGCATCGAGTCCGAGCAGGCACAGACCCTGCAGCAGGAGCTCTTCCCGCAGACCCAGGACGCCTTCGACCAGGCCACCGGCACGGTCGTCGTCCAGGCGCCCGCCGGCGAAAAGCTCTCGGACCCGGCGAACTCCGCCGCCGTCGACGACCTGCTCACCGAGCTGCGCGACGTGCCGCAGGTCGGGTCGGCGGACCAGTTCGTCAACCCCGTCACCGCGGCGAAGGGGGTCGAGCAGCAGCTGCTCCAGCAGGCCGAGAAGTCCGGCCAGCCGGAGGCCGTCGCCCAGACCAATGCCGCGGCGGTCTCCCCGCTGACGGAGGACGGCCGCACCGGGCTGATCCAGTGGACCTTCGACGTCGACACCGTCACCGACGTCGAGCAGAGCACCCGTGACGACGTCACCGCCGCGGTCGACCACGCCCGCGACTCCGGCCTGACCGTCGAGGTCACCGGCACCGGCATGCAGGGCATGCCCGAGATGGGCATGACGAGCGAGCTCATCGGCATCGCCGTCGCGCTGCTCGTCCTCGTGCTCACCTTCGGCTCGCTCGTCGCCGCCGGCCTGCCGATCATCACCGCACTCGTCGGCGTCGGCACCGGCATCCTCGGCATCACCGCCGCGACCGCCTTCTTCGACCTCGGCACGACGACCCCGATCCTCGCCTCGATGCTCGGCCTCGCCGTCGGCATCGACTACGCCCTCTTCATCCTCAGCCGCTACCGCACCGAGCTGCGGCACACCGACGACCGCAGCCACGCGATCGGCCTGGCCGTGGGCCGCGCCGGCTCCGCCGTCGTCTTCGCCGGCCTGACGGTGATCATCGCGCTCGCCGCGCTCGCCGTCGTCCAGATCCCCTTCCTCACCGCGATGGGCCTGGCGGCCGCCGGCACCGTCCTCGTCGCCGTTCTCGTCGCGCTCACCCTGCTGCCGGCGATCCTCGGCGCCCTCGGCCGACGTGCCTTCGCCGGTCAGCTCCGCAAGGACAAGGCGGTCGACGAGGGCCAGCACGTCGACAACGGCGGCACCCGCTGGGCGCGCGCCATCGGCGCCCGCCCCGGTCCTCGCGGCCCTGGTGGCCGTCCTCGCGCTCGGCGCCCTGGCGATCCCGGCCAAGGACCTGCACCTGACCCTGCCGACCGACTCCACCGCCGCGGCCGACACCCCGCAGCGGCGCGCCGCCGACCTCATCACCGACGGCTTCGGCGCTGGCCAGGAGGCCCGGATGATCGTCGTCGTCGACGCCCGCGAGGTCGACGAGCCGCGGCAGGCGCCGGCCGCCTACGGCAAGGTCGTCGAGTGGCTGAGCGGCTTCGACGGTGTCGCCAACGCGCAGGTGATGGCGATGAACAAGGAGGGCACCGGAGCCCAGGTCCTCGTCACCCCGACGACCGGTGCCACCGACCCCGCGACCGAGGACCTGCTCGGCGACATCCGGGCCGGCCAGGGCCAGGTCGAGAGCACCACCGGCACGACGATCGGCGTCACCGGGCTCACCGCGATCCAGACCGACGTGTCGACGAAGCTGCAGGGTGCGCTCATCCCCTACCTCGCCGTCGTCGTCGGGCTCGCCTTCGTCCTGCTGATGCTCGTCTTCCGCTCGGTGCTCGTGCCGCTCACGGCGACGCTCGGCTTCATCCTGTCGACGCTCGCGACGCTCGGCGCCACGGTGCTGATCTTCCAGGAGGGCACCTTCGGTCTCGTCGACGGCGCCCCGCTCGTGAGCTTCCTGCCGATCCTCATGATCGGCATCGTCTTCGGGCTGGCGATGGACTACCAGGTCTTCCTCGTCACCCGGATGCGGGAGGCCTACGTCCACGGGGACACCGCCCGCGAGGCCGTCGTCGACGGCTTCCGCCACGGCGCCCGGGTCGTCACCGCGGCCGCGCTCATCATGATCTCGGTCTTCGCCGCCTTCATGCTGCAGCCCGACAACCTCATCAAGTCGATGGGCTTCGCGCTCGCGGCGGCCGTCCTGCTCGACGCCTTCGTCGTGCGCATGGTCCTCATCCCCGCGCTCATGTACCTCATGGGCGACCGGGCCTGGGCCATGCCGCGCTGGCTGGACCGGATCCTGCCCAACGTCGACGTCGAAGGGGAGGCCCTCACCCAGCACACCGCGGCCGGTGAGACCTCCGGTCGGGACGGCGGCGACGACAACGCCGGCGGCCGGCACGGCCGCGGCTCGGGAGACCTCGACGCGGCGGGCTGATCCCCCCTTCGCCCCGTCGCCCGTGCCCCGCACCACCGGGGGCACGGGGCCGTCGGCATGCTGCGTGACCGGGAAGCTCGCCCTCCCTCCCGGGGTCACACATGCACGGTGACTAGGATCGGGCCACACCGGCCCGGAGCCGGACCCGTCCGGGCAAGGAGTGACGACGTGAAGCGCACGAAGGTGGCCGTCATGGGGGCCGGCAGCATCGGGTGCTACCTGGCGGGGTGGCTCGCTGCGGCCGCCGACGTCACGCTCGTCGGCCGACCGGCCCTCGTCGATGCCATCGGGCGCGAGGGACTCACGGTCACCGACCTCGCCGGCCGCACCCGCACCGTCCCGCCGCAGTCGCTCACCCTGGCCACGGAGCCGAGCGCCGTCGTCGGCGCCGACTACGTCCTGCTGACGACGAAGACCGTCGCCCTGACGGCGGCCACCCAGCAGATCGCGCCCTACCTGCAGCACGACTCGGTCGTCATCTCCTTCCAGAACGGCCTGCGCAATGCGAGCGCGATCGACGAGGCGCTCGCCGGCGCCTTCCCGAGTCGGGCCTCACGGCCGCTCGTGCTCTCCGGCATGGTGCCCTTCAACGTCGTGCGCACCGCTGACGCGCACTGGACCCAGACGACCTCGGGCCGACCTGTGGCCAAGGACCACCCGCGGATCGACCCCTTCGTCCGGGTCGCGCAGGGCGGCGGGCTGCGGGTCGAGGTCGACCCCGACATGCGGGCGGTGCTCTTCGGCAAGCTGCTGCTCAACCTCAACAACGCGGTCAACGCGCTCACCGGGCTGCCCCTGGCCGTCGAGCTGCGCGATCGCGACTGCCGGCACGTCCTCGCCGCCTGCCAGGACGAGGCGCTCACCCTCGCCCGCCGCGTCGGCGTGACGCCCCAAGCGCATGACGCCGCTGCCCTCCGCCGCGATGCCGACGCTGCTGCGCTCGCCGACCCCCGTCTTCACCAACCTCGCCCGCGCCACGCTCAAGGTCGCGCCGACGGCGCGCTCGTCGATGGCCGACGACCTCGACGCCGGGCGACCCACCGAGATCGACGAACTGCAGGGCTTCGTCGTCCAGCTCGGTGCCGACCACGGCGCCGCCGCGCCGGTGTCCGCACGCATCGTCGACCTCGTCCGCGAGGCCGAGGCCGCCGGACCGGACCGGCACCGCTGGACGGGCGCGCAGCTGCGCCGGGCGGTGGGCCTGTGACCCCCGTCGGAGAGGATGCCGCCATGGACCCCTACCGCGTCACCGTCGTGTGCACGGGCAACATCTGCCGCTCCCCCATGGCCGAGTGGCTGCTGCGTGAGGCCTTCGAGCAGGCGGGTCTGGGCGAGCGGGTCCTCGTCGACTCGGCCGGCACCACCGCGTGGGAGAAGGGCAACCCCGCCGACCCGCGCACCATCGCCGCGATGCACCGCCACGGTCACACCGGCGACTACTCCGGGCATCGCGCCCGGGTCTTCGACAAGCGCTGGTTCGACGAGGTCGACCTCGTGCTCGCCGCCGACCACGGCCACTACACGGTGCTGCGCCGGCTCGCGGGCGACCGCGCCGCCAAGGACGGCATCCGGATGATCCGCGCCTTCGACCCTGCGGGGCTCAAGGGCGACGACCTGGCGATCGACGACCCCTGGTACGGCGACGACAGCGACTTCGACCGCACCTACGAGGAGATCTCGGCAGCGGTCGACGGCATCGTCGAGCACGTGCGCGGCCAGCTGGGCGACGCTCCCTGAGGTGCGACGCAGGAGCCTCGAAGGGCAGCACGCAGACACGAGCGACGGGCGCCGACTCCCCTGAAGAGTCGACGCCCGCCACGTGTGTGCGGCGCTCGTCAGGCGCCGGGCCGGTGCTGCTCAGGCACCGTTGGTCGCGGTCAGACCCGCCTTGACCGAGCACACGGGCCAGGCGCCCGGGCCCTGCTCGGCGAGGACCTTCTGCGCGATCTCGACCTGCTGCTCCGGCGTGGCCTGGTCGGCCGTCGCGGCGTACTGGTCGCCGCCGTAGGCCAGCCACGTGTCGGGGCTGAACTGCAGCCCGCCGTAGTAGCCGTTGCCGGTGTTGATGCTCCAGTCACCGCCGGACTCGCACTCGGCGACCGCGTCCCACACGGACGGGTAGCTGCCGGCGGTCGTGCCGTCGGTGTCCGTCGTCGTGTCGGTCGTGGTCGTGTCGGTGGTCGTGGTGTCGGCGGTCGTGTCCGTCGTCGTGTCGACGGTCTCGACCGAAGCCTCCTCGACGGGTGCCTCCTCGACCGGGGCCTCCTCGACGGGTGCCTCCTCGACCGGGGCCTCCTCGGCGGGTGCCTCGCGGAGGAGCGCGCTGTTGTCGGAGGCGTGCTCGAGGGCCTGGTCGGAGGCGTGCTCCGCGCCCTGGCCCTGGGTGGCGGGCAGGCCGGTGTGGCCGTGCGCCTCACCGGCGGGCTGGGCCTGCTCGCTGGCGTGCCCGGCGTTGGGGCCCTGGGCGGCCATGGCGG
>NZ_JBNFOF010000110.1:0-10065 GCF_057364645.1 Janibacter sp. CFPM2_SD2 | reverse complement strand
AGATGACCGCGCCCGCCGCCGGCAGCGGGCCGGGCCGGGCACGCCGACCTGCTCGGCCAGCTCACCGAGCGCGAGCTGGAGGTGCTGCGCCTCATCGGCGCCGGCCGCTCCAACTCCGAGATCGCTGCCGACCTCGTCATCGGCGCCGCGACGGTCAAGACGCACGTGTCGAGCATCTTCGCCAAGCTCCAGGTGCGTGACCGGGTCGGCGCGGTGATCATCGCGCACGAGGCGGGCATCGCGGGCTGAGCGCTCCACCCGTGGGGGGAGACCCCCTTCGTCCCAAGATCATCCCCGTGGCTGATCTGCGGACGCGCCGTGCTCCCTAGCGTTGGGGGCATGGACAGGAGACCGCAGACGATCACCGTGGAGGGGCTGACGCGACGGTTCGGTGACTTCACCGCCGTCGACCACGTCGACTTCACGGTGCCGCAGGGGCAGATGACCGGGTTCGTCGGAGGCAACGGCGCCGGCAAGACGACGACGATGCGCATGATCATGGGCGTCCTCACGATCTCCGAGGGGCGGGTCCTCTGGGGCGACCGGCCGATCACCGCCGCCGACCAGCGCACCATCGGCTACATGCCGGAGGAGCGCGGGCTCTACCCGAAGCAGAAGGTCGCCGACCAGCTGATCTACCTCGGCCAGCTGCGCGGCCTGAGCGCCCGGCGCTCGCGGGAGTCGGTCATGACCCTCCTCGAGCGCCTCGGCCTCGGCGAGCGCACCGACGACACCGTCGAGTCGCTCTCGCTCGGCAACCAGCAGCGGGTGCAGATCGCCGCCGCGCTGATGATCGAGCCGGCGGCGCTCATCCTCGACGAGCCCTTCTCCGGCCTCGACCCCGACGCCGTGGACTCGATGGCCGATCTGCTGCGCGAGCACACGGCGCGCGGGGTGCCCGTGCTCTTCTCCAGCCACCAGCTCGACCTCGTCGACCGGCTGTGCGACCAGCTCGTCATCCTCGCGAAGGGGACGGTGCGCGCCACCGGCACGCCCACCGAGCTGCGGGGTGGCGCCCCGCGCCGGCACAAGCTCGTCGCGGTGCGTGACGCCGGCTGGGTGCGTGACGTCGCAGGGGTCACCGCGCTCGACGTCGACGGCCCGACGGCCATCCTCGACCTCTCGGCCGACGCCGAGGCCGAGCGCCAGCGGGTGCTCGGCGAGGTCCTCGCCGAAGGGCTGCGCCGAGGGGGCGTCACAGAGCTGACGCCGATCGTGCCGCCGCTGTCCGAGGTCTATCGGGAGGTGACGGCATGAGCACCGTGACGACCTCCCCTTCGCCCACCTCGACGGGGTCGGGCACCGAGTCCACCTCGACCCGCAGCGCCTGGGCCCTCGTCGCCCAGCGTGAGCTGTCGGTGCGGCTGCGGGACAAGACCTTCATCGGGTCGACCCTGCTGTCGCTCGTCATCCTCGTCGCGGTCTTCGGATTCCAGGCGTGGAATGCCAACAAGGAGGTCACCTACGAGCTCGCCGTCACCACCCAGTCGCAGCAGATGGGGGAGTCGATCGTCGCGGCCGCTCCCGACATCGACGACAAGGTGACGATCACGCTCGTCGACGTCGACGACGCGCAGGCCGCCAGGGCCGCCGTCATGGACGAGTCCGCCGACGCCTGGCTGCACCCCGCCGACGACGGCTGGGAGCTCGTCGGTCGCTCGGAGGTCAGCGCTGGGCTGCGGGACATCGCCACCGAGACGGTGAGCAGCACCGTGCTCGCCGCCAATGCCGAGAAGGCCGGCACCGACGTCGCCACCCTCCAACAGGGGACCGCCGTCACGACCGACATCCTCGATGGTGACGCCGAGCAGCAGGGCATCGCCAAGGCGGTGGGCTTCGGCATGGCGATCCTCTTCTACATGTCCGCGGTGATCTTCGGGATGTACCTCGCCATGAGCGTCACCGAGGAGAAGCAGTCGCGCATCGTCGAGATCATCGCGACGTCGATCCCGCTGCGGCACCTGCTCTTCGGCAAGCTCATCGCGGCCGTCGTGCTCGCTGTGGCCCAGCTGCTGCTCTACGCGGCCGTGGCGGTCGTCGGGGTGAGCTTCACCGACTGGGGTGACATGCTGCCGAGCTTCACGAGCGGGCTGGCGTGGTTCGTCGTCTTCTTCATCGCGGGCTTCACGATGATCGCCGCGCTCTACGCGGTGGCCGGCGCGCTCGCCTCGCGCCAGGAGGACATCCAGTCGACGTCGATGCCCGTGACGATGCTGCTGATGTTCATGTTCTTCGGCGCGATGTTTGCCACCGGCCGCGTCGTCGAGGTCCTCGCGTGGATCCCGCCCTTCTCGGCGGTCCTGCAGCCGATGCGCCTGGTGTCGGGGGAGTCGCAGTGGTGGCACGCCCTGATCAGCCTGGGGATCCTCGCGGTGGTCACCGCCGGCGTCATCCTCGTCGCCGAGCGCATCTACCGCCGGGCCCTGATGCAGACGGGCGGCAAGCTCACCTACAAGGAGGCGTGGAACGCCGAGCTGTGAGCACCCGCCGCCGGCGCCGCAGCGCGGCGCCGGCGGCCCCGAACTCGATCGCCGGGCACCTGTCAGGGGTGTGCCGGCCGATCGTCTGCCCGGGGGCGGGCGGGCGGCATTGCGCGGGACCCCCGGGGGGCGCGGGGGAGTGGCTACGCCGTTGCTCCGTACTTCGGGCCGGGAGTGGTGGCCGGGTGACGGGGGTGGGGAGCCTCGGGACGGGCTACGCCGCTGCTCCGTACGGCGAGTCAGGGTTCGCGCGGCTCGTACTTTGGAGCAGCGGCGTATGGCCTGGCTGGGTCGCCAGGCCAGCACCTCGTGGGCTGGCTCGTACTCTGGAGCAGCGGCGTATGGGCCCGGCTGGTCCGCAGCCCGGCACCTCGTGCGCTGGCTCAGTCCGAGATCGAGCCGCGCAGGCGAAGGGAGTTGAGCACGACGAGGATCGAGCTCAGGGCCATGGCGGCGCCGGCGATCATCGGGTTGAGCAGCCCGGCCATCGCCATCGGGATCGCCACGATGTTGTAGCCGAAGGCCCAGCCGAGGTTCTGCTTGATGGTCGCGAGCGTCTCTCGGGAGAGCTGCATGGCGCGGGGGACCGATTCGAGGTCGGCGTGCACGAGGACGATGTCGGCCGACTCCATCGCGACGTCGGTGCCGGTACCCATCGCCATGCCGAGGTCGGCCTTGACGATCGCGGCGGCGTCGTTGACCCCGTCGCCGACCATGGCCACGACCCGCCCCTGCTCCTGCAGGTCGGCGATGACGTCGTGCTTGTCCTGCGGCCGCACGTCCGCGACGACGTGCTCGGGCTCGATGCCGACCTGGGCCGCGATGGTCGTCGCGTTGTGCTCGTTGTCGCCGCTGAGCAGCCACACCTCGAGCCCCTCGGCCCGCAGCGCGCGGATCGCGTCGCCAGAGGTCTCGCGGATCTCGTCGGCCACCGTCAGCGCTCCGCGGGCGATGCCGTCCCAGCCGACGAAGACCGTCGTGCCGGGACGTTCGAGGGTCGCGAGCTCGGCCGGCACCTCGTCGAAGAGGTCGGCGCGCCCGACGGTGACCCGCGTGTTCTTGATCGTCGCCACGGCGCCCGACCCGGGCAGCGCCTCGAAGTCACGGATCGCCGGGATCTTGATGCCCTTGTCCTGGGCCCGACGCACGATGGCCCGGGCGATCGGGTGCTCGCTGCCCGTCTCGACGGCCGCGGCAGCGGTCAGCACGGCCGCCGGGTGCAGCCCCGGCGCGGCGGCGAGGTCGGTGACCTGGGCGACGCCGGTCGTGATCGTGCCGGTCTTGTCGAGCACGAGAGTGTCGACGCTGCGCGTGTCCTCGAGCACCTGGGCGCCTTGATGAGCACGCCGCGCTGCGCGCCGCGGCTCGTGCCGACGAGCAGCGCCATCGGCGTCGCGAGGCCGAGCGCGCAGGGGCAGGCGATGATCAGGACCGAGACGGCGACCCCGAGGGCGGTCGTCGCCGAGCCCGAGCCGATCCACCACCCGACGAAGGTGAGCAGCGCGAGCCCGAGGACGACCGGCACGAAGACCGAGGAGACCCGGTCCGCCAGCCGCTGGACGTCGGCCTTGCCCGTCTGGGCCTGCTCGACCAGCCGCACGATCTGCGCATAGGTCGTGTCCGCACCGACGGCGGTCGCCTCGACGACGAGCCGCCCGGAGGTGTTGACCGTGCCGGCGTCGACGTGGTCGCCGGAGCGCACGTCGACCGGCACCGACTCGCCGGTGACGAGGGAGGTGTCGATGGAGCTCGACCCGTCGACGATGCGACCGTCGGTGGCGACCTTCTCACCCGGGCGCACGATGAAGTGGTCGCCCACCTGCAGCTCGTCGAGGGGCAGGATCACCTCGGTCGTCGCCCGGCTGCGGGAGTCGATCCGCTGGACGGCGACCCCCTTCGACCCGAGGTCCATGAGCTCGGTGAGGGCGGAGCGCCCCTCGTCGCGGCTGCGGGCCTCCAGCCAGCGCCCGATGAGCAGGAAGGCGGTGATGACCGCCGCGGTCTCGAAGTAGTAGTGCCCGTCGGTTCCGGCGCCCGTGAGGAGGGTGACCGTCGACCACGCGTAGGCGGCGCTCACACCGAGGCTGACGAGGGTGTCCATCGTCGAGGCGAGCTGGCGCGCGTTGAGGTATGCGGCCTTGTGGAAGGGCCAGGCCGCCCACGCGACGACCGGCGTGGCGAGCAGCCACTGGATCCACGGGTTGGCGGCGAAGTCCCAGGGACCCATCGCGAGCACGAGGACGACGAGGGCCAGTCCGCCGGCGACCACCGCGCGCCGCTTGAGGTCGTCGCGTTCGACCGGGGTGTGGGTCGGGGGAGTGAGGCGCGACTCGCGCTCGAGGACCGAGGCGCCGTAGCCGGAGGCCTCGACGGTCTTGATGAGCTCGTCCACCGGGACGTCGGCCGGGTGGGTCACGTTCGCCCGCTCGGTGGCGAGGTTGACCGTGGCCGTGACGCCGTCGATCTTGCCGAGGTTGCGCTCGATGCGGGCGCTGCACGACGCGCAGGTCATGCCGGTGATCGCCAGGTCGACGCTGCGGTCGGACGCCTCGGGCTCGGCGACGGGGTCGGACGCGGTGGTGGTGCTCATGCGGCTCATTGTCCCGGGTCGGGTCTGGAGGGTCAGGGAGGCGAAGGGGGCGCGTCGCCGCTCAGGAGCGGACGAGGCGGGCGATGGCGGCGCTGGCCTCGGCCACCTTCTCGGCTGCGGCCTCGTCGGACTCCTTCGCGGCGTCGACGACGCAGTGCCCGACGTGGTCCTCGAGCAGGCCCAGGCTCACGGCCTGCAGCGCCTTGGTCGCCGCCGACACCTGGGTGAGGATGTCGATGCAGTAGGTGTCCTCCTCGACCATCCGCGAGATGCCGCGGATCTGCCCCTCGACGCGGCGCAGCCGCTTGAGGTAGTCGTCCTTGCTGCCGCTGTAGCCGGCCATGTGATCCTCCTGGGGGTCGTGCACTGGCCAACAGGATACCCCCCGGGGGTATTCCGCCGAAGGCCCTCAGCCGATGAAGCGGAAGAGGGGGCTGCCCGGGTCGACCCGCTCGATCGTGAGCGGCGAGGTCTCCATGCGGGCGAGCAGCGGCAGCAGGTCGCGGGGGTGGCCGAGCTCGAGGCCGACGAGCGCTGGCCCGGTCTCGCGGTTGCTCCGCTTGACGTACTCGAAGTAGGCGATGTCGTCGTCCGGCCCGAGCACCTCGTCGAGGAAGCGCCGCAGCGCGCCCGGCTCCTGCGGGAAGTCGACGAGGAAGTAGTGCTTGCGGCCCTCGTGGATGAGCGCCCGCTCGACGATCTCGGCGTAGCGCGAGACGTCGTTGTTGCCGCCCGAGACGACGGCGACGACGGTCGACCCGGGCGTGATGTCGAGGTCGGCGAGGACCGTGGTCGCCATGGCACCGGCGGGCTCGGCGATGATCCCGTCGGTCTGGTACATCGCGAGCATCTCGACGCAGATCGCGCCCTCGGCGACGGACGTCAGCTCGGTGCCGGTGGCGTCGACCGCCGCGTGGGTCAGGTCGCCGACCCGCCGCACCGCCGCCCCGTCGACGAAGGGGGAGACCGTCTCGAGGTCGACCGGAGCCCCGGCGGCCAGGGCGGCGGCCATCGAGGCGGCGTCCTCGGGCTCGACCCCGACGAGCCGCGTGCTCGAGGAGTGGGCCGCCATCCACGTCGCCATCCCGCCGAGCAGCCCGCCCCCGCCGACGGGCACGGTGACGAGGTCGGGGGTGCGGCCGATCTGGCGGGCGATCTCGACGGCGACCGTGCCCTGACCGGCCATGGTGTCGAAGGCGTCGAAGGCCGGCACGACGACAGCACCGGACTCCGCAGCGTCTGCCGCGGCTGCGCGTGCTGCGTCGTCGTAGACCTCACCGGTGACGATGACGTCGACCATGTCGCCGCCGAGGGTTGCGACGCGGTCGCGCTTCTGCCGAGGAGTATTGCGCGGCAGGTAGATCCGCGCCTTGACGCCGAGGCGCTGGCCGGCGAAGGCGACCCCCTGGGCGTGGTTGCCCGCGGAGGCGGCGACGACTCCCTTCGCGCGCTGCTCCTCGCTGAGGTGGGCGATGAGGGTGAAGGCGCCTCGCAACTTGTAGGACCGCACCGGCTGCAGGTCCTCGCGCTTGAGCCAGACGTCGGCGCCGGTCGCGGCCGACAGGCGCTCGCTGCGGTGCAGCGGGGTCGGCGGCAGGACATCGGCGAGCAGGGCTGCCGCCTCGTCGACGGCGGCAGCGGTGAGAAGCGGGGCGGTCACCTGCCCACCGTAGTCGCGCCCGGTCGCCCCGGCCCGGCCCGTCTCACCCGCCCCGTCCACACCGGTGGTCGAGGTGTGAGGAGCTCTGCGACGAGCCTCGAGACCTGGTGCGCGGTCTCGAGGGCCTCGCTGGCGCTCGGCCACCTCGACCCACGGTGGCTGAGGTGCGAGCGCCAGCGAGCCGCGAAGCCCGCTACAGCAGGTCGAACTCCCGCAGCTCGTCCTCGGTCATCAGGCGCGACCGGATGAGGAAGCGCACGCCCTCGGGTGCCTCGACCGAGAAGCCGGAACCGCGCCCCGGGACGACGTCGACCGTGAGGTGGGTGTGCTTCCAGTACTCGTACTGCGACACGCTCATCCAGAACTCGATCGGGGTGAAGCCCTCGCCGGTGAGCGTGCCGAGGTTGATGTCGGCCTCGCTGGTCAGGAAGTCCCCCGCCGGGTAGCACATCGGCGACGACCCGTCGCAGCAGCCGCCGCTCTGGTGAAACATCAGCGGGCCGTGGCGCTGCTCGAGCTTCGCGAGCAGCGCTCCTGCCTCGTCGGTGAGGTCGACGCGTGCACCCATGGCGGGGGACTCCCTTCGGTCCGGCTCGATCAGAAGAAGCCGAGCTTGTTCTGGTCGTAGCTGACGAGCAGGTTCTTCGTCTGCTGGTAGTGCTCGAGCATCATCTTGTGGTTCTCGCGCCCGATGCCCGACTGCTTGTAGCCACCGAAGGCCGCGTGGGCCGGGTACTGGTGGTAGCAGTTGGTCCACACGCGACCGGCCTGGATCCCGCGCCCCATGGCGAAGGTCGTGTGTGCGCTGCGCGACCAGACGCCGGCGCCGAGGCCGTAGAGGGTGTCGTTGGCGATCTGCAGCGCCTCGGCCTCGTCGGCGAAGGAGGTCAGCGAGACGACCGGTCCGAAGATCTCCTCCTGGAAGATCCGCATCGAGTTCTTGCCCTCGAAGACCGTCGGCGCGATGTAGTAGCCGCCGGACAGGTCGCCGCCGAGGTCGACCGACTCGCCACCGGTGAGCACCTTGGCGCCCTCCTCGCGGCCGATCGCCAGGTAGCTCTTGATCTTCTCGAACTGGTCGTTGCTCGCCTGGGCGCCCATCGTCGTCTCGGTGTCGAGCGGGTTGCCCTGCGTGATCGCCTCGACGCGCTTGACGGCGTCGCCGACGAACTGCTCGTACATGCCCTGCTGCACGAGCGCGCGGGAGGGGCAGGTGCAGATCTCGCCCTGGTTGAGGGCGAACATCGTGAAGCCCTCGAGCGCCTTGTCGTAGAAGGCGTCCTGCTCGGCCGCGACGTCGTCGAAGAAGACGTTGGGCGACTTGCCGCCGAGCTCGAGGGTGACGGGGATGATGTTCTGGCTGGCGTACTGCATGATCAGCCGGCCGGTGGTCGTCTCGCCGGTGAAGGCGATCTTGGCGATGCGGGGACTGGACGCGAGCGGCTTGCCGGCCTCGACGCCGAAGCCGTTGACGACGTTGAGCACGCCCGGGGGCAGCAGGTCGGCGATGAGCTCGACGACCTTGAGGATCGACCACGGGGTCTGCTCGGCCGGCTTGAGGACGATGCAGTTGCCGGCGGCCAGCGCCGGGGCGATCTTCCACACGCCCATGAGGATCGGGAAGTTCCACGGGATGATCTGACCGACGACGCCGAGAGGCTCGTGGAAGTGGTAGGCCATCGTGTTGTGGTCGATCTCCGAGATGCTGCCTTCCTGGGCACGGATCGCGCCGGCGAAGTAGCGGAAGTGGTCGACCGCGAGCGGGATGTCGGCGGCGAGCGTCTCGCGCACGGCCTTGCCGTTGTCCCAGGTCTCGATGACCGCGATGTCCTCGAGGTTGGCCTCGATGGTGTCGGCGATCTTGAGCAGGATGTTGGAGCGGTCGGTGGTCGAGGTGCGGCCCCACGCGTCCTTGGCGGCGTGCGCGGCGTCCAGCGCCTTGTCGATGTCCTCGGCGGTGCTACGGGCGACCCGGGTGAAGACCTGACCGGTCACCGGGGTGATGTTGTCGAAGTACTCGCCGTTCACCGGGGCGACCCACTCGCCACCGATGAAGTTGTCGTACTGCTCCTTGACCTCGATGGTCGAGTCCGAGCTGCCGGGCGGGCTGTAGACGGCCATGTCTGCCTCCTGGGGTCAATCGACGACGCACCGTTGCGAAGTCGTCCTGGGCCGACCGTAGGACGGGGGAGGTTGGTCGAAGGTTGGTCGCGTGCGCACCCACCTACCCGATCGGGTAGGTCTGCTCCGTCGACCTACCGTGCACCCCGACGTGGGGCTACGGTGACCGGATGAGACCGGGAGGGATCACGTCGACGACGACGAGCCGACACCGACACGCGGACCCGGAGTCCGCGTCCGAGGTGACCGGTCCGTCCGACGGCCCCTTCCTCCTGAAGTTCCACGCCCCGGAGATCCTCTTCGGCCCCGGCTCGCTCGACGAATCCGGCCGTGCCGCAGCGCGATTGGGCGCGCAGCGTCCATTCGTCGTCTCGGACCCGGGCATCGTCGAGGCGGGCTGGGTCGACGAGCTCGTCCTGCTCCTCCGGGCCGAGGGTCTCCAGCCGACGGTGTGGACCTCGGTGACTCCCAACCCCAAGGACCACGAGATCGCCGCCGCCTACGAGCGCTACCTCGAGGTGGGTGGTGACGTCATCGTCGCCATCGGAGGGGGTTCCTGTGCCGACGCGGCGAAGGGGGTCGCGGTCCTTGCGGGCAACGGCGGCGACATCCGCGACTATGCGGGTATCGACAAGGTCGACGCGCCGATCCCGCCGGTGCTCATCATCCCGAGCACCTCGGGCACGGGCGCCGACGTCTCGCAGTTCTGCATCGTCACCGACACCGACCGCCGGGTGAAGCTGACGATCATGGGCCGCGCCCTCGTCCCGGACATCTCGATCACCGACCCGCGGCTGCTCACGACGATGCCCGAGGACCTCAACGCCGCGACCGGTCTCGACGCGCTGACCCATGCCGTCGAGTCGTACGTCTCCCGGGCGCACAACCCGATCGCCGACGGTCAGGCGCTGAGCGCCGTGGGGCTCGTCTGCGGCCACCTGCGCGAGACGATGGACCACCCCCTCGACCTCGGGGCACGGGGCAAGATGGCGCAGGCGAGCCTGCAGGCCGGCATGGCCTTCACCAACGCGATCCTCGGCGCGACGCACGCGATGAGCCACCAGGTCGGCGGCCTCCTCGACGCACCCCACGGGGTGATCAACGGCGTGCTGCTGCCCGCACGTCATCCGCTACAACGCCCGTGCGGCGCCCGACCGCTTCGTCGGGCTGGCGCGCTCGGCCCGGGCTGACCGTCGGCGACGTGCCGGGCGACG
>NZ_JBNFOF010000109.1:0-10323 GCF_057364645.1 Janibacter sp. CFPM2_SD2 | reverse complement strand
GCGGGGGCGGTGGCGCGGGCAGCGCCTGGCGGCCAGAGCAGCTGAGCGACCGGCTACGACCGCGACGAGATCCGGCGCCGGGTCGGCGCCTTCCGTCGCAAGATCGAGACCGAGTCGGCGCGACGCAATGCCGAGGTCCGTGGACGGGACCGCATCTCGCGCTACGGCGTGCGAGACCCCTTGGAGCGCAAGGACTTCCTGCTCACCGGCAAGACCGAGGCGGCCGAGCTGCACGCGGTCATCGCTCCCCTGTCGCGCAAGCTCGCGGCCAAGCTCGCCGCCCGCCAGCGGCGGCAGTCGCGGGGCACCATCGACATCCGCCGGACCCTGCGCGCGGCGATGTCGACCGGTGGGGTGCCGGTGCGCCCGGCCTACAAGCGCCGCACCCGCAGCCGGGCCGACATCGTCCTGCTGTGCGACATGTCCGGGTCGGTGGCGGGCTTCTCCCGGTTCACGATGCTGCTGCTCCAGTCGCTCGCGGGGACCTTCCGCCGGGTGCGGTTCATCGGCTTCGTCAACACGTGCGACGACATCACCGAGCTGGTGCGCGAGGCGCAGTTCGGCGAGGACATCAGCGAGCGCGTCGCCCGCGAGGCGCAGATGACGCGCTGGCACGGGTCGAGCGACTACGGCGCCGCCTTCGTCGACGCCGTCGACCACCACCTCGACGCCATCGGTCCGCGGTCGACGGTCCTCGTGCTCGGCGACGCCCGGACCAACGGCACCAACCCGCAGGTCGACGCCCTGCGCGAGCTCGTCTCCCACGCCCGGTACGCCGCCTGGCTCAACCCCGAGTCCGCCCGCATGTGGGACACCGGCGACTCCGCGGCCAGTCGCTACGCCGAGGTCGTCGACATGCACGAGGTGCGCAACATCGAGCAGCTGCGGCAGTTCGTCTCCCGCCTGCCGGTGGGCTGAGGCCACTCCCCCTTCGTCCAGATCTGCAGAGGATCTCCAGATCTCCCACCGGGGATCCACCGGTGGGGCTCCCTAGCCTGATCCCATGACCGCTCCCGCACCGTGCGTGCTCGTCGTCGAGGACGACCCGACGATCAACCAGGCCCTGGCCGACCGCTTCACGGCGGAGGGCTTCGAGGTGGTGCAGGCGCACGACGGGCCGGGGGCGGTCGCCGCCCACGCCGAGCACGACCCCGCGGTCGTCGTGCTCGACCTCATGCTGCCCGGCTTCGACGGGCTCGAGGTGTGCCGCCGGATCCAGGCCGACCGCCCCGTGCCGGTGCTCATGCTCACCGCCCGCGACGACGAGAGCGACATCATTGTCGGGCTCGGGGTGGGTGCCGACGACTACCTCACCAAGCCATTTCGCATGCGCGAAGTCGTCGCCCGGGTCCGGGCCCTGCTGCGCCGCGTCGAGCGCGCTGCCGATCTCGGGCGCCCCACCGAGACGATCACCCACCACGCCGGGCTCACCCTCGACGAGCGCACCCGTCGGTGCACCGTCGACGGCCACGCGGTCCACCTCACGCCGACGGAGTTCGACCTGCTCGCCCTCCTCGCCCGCGAGCCCGGCGCGGTGCTGCGCCGCGAGCGGATCGTCGCCGACCTGTGGGGCTGGGACGACGGTCTCGGCCGCGGCAGCCTCGACAGCCACGTCAAGTCGCTGCGGGCCAAGGTCGGCAGCCACCGGATCCGCACGGTCCACGGCGTCGGCTACGCCCTCGACGACGGGAACGACCGATGAACCGCTCCGCTCCACTACTCGAGCTCACCTCGATCCGCACCCGCCTCGCCGTCCTCGTCGGCGTGAGCGTCGTCGTCGCGGCGGTCGTCGGCACGGTCGGCACCGATGCCGGGGTCCCCCTGTGGATCGGCCTGCCCGCGACGATCGGCCTCGCCCTCGTCGTCACCCGCTGGCTGGCGACCGGCATGACGACCCCGCTCACCCAGATGACCGAGGCCGCACGGCGGATGGCGAAGGGGGACTACGGCGCCCGGATCACGACGTCGAGCCAGGACGAGGTCGGCGAGCTGGCCCGCGCCTTCGCGAGCATGGCCGCCGAGCTGGAGCAGGGCGAGGAGCACCGGCGGCGTCTCGTCGCCACCGTCGCCCACGAGCTGCGCACGCCCCTGTCGGCCCAGCAGGCCCTGCTCGAGAACCTCGCCGACGGCGTCACCACCCCCGACGAGGCGACCCTGCGCGCCGCCCTCGCCCAGTCGGAGCGCCTCGGCTCGCTCGTCACCGACCTGCTCGACCTCTCCCGCCCCGACAGCAGAGGAATCCCCCTCTCCTCCAGCCGGATCCGCGTCGGTGACCTGCTCGACGACGCCATCGGCGAGACCACCCTCCAGGGTCGGGACGTCGCACTCGTCGCCGACGTCGAGCCCGTCGACCTCGTCGTCACCGGCGACCGCGCGCGCCTCGCCCAGGTCACCGCCAACCTCCTCGACAACGCGGTGCGGCACAGCCCGAGCGGCGGCACCGTCACCCTCACCGCCCGCGCCACCGACGACGCGTGGACCCTCACCGTCGCCGACGACGGACCCGGCCTGACCCCTGAGCGGGCGGAGCGGCTCTTCCACCGCTTCGGTCCCGGCGCGGACGAAGGGGGTGGCACCGGCCTCGGTCTGGCCATCGCCGCGTGGGTCGCCTCGATGCACCGCGGCACGATCCGGGCGCTGCCCACCCCGCTCCCTGAGGAGCGAGTCCGCGCAGCGGGCGAGCGTCTCGAAGGGTCAGGCGCCCGGCTCCAGCTCCGGCTCCCGCTCACCCCGCCGACCTCCCCTTCGCCCGCACCGCTCACCACCACCTCGCCCTCCCTTCGAGACGGTCGCTTCGCGACCTCCTCAGGGAGCGGGGACAAGGAGACCGTCATGACTGCTGCAGAATCCGCTCCCTCCCTTCGAGACAGTCGCTTCGCGACTTCCTCAGGGAGCGAAGGAGGCCAGGGAGCGGGGGTGTCGCTGTCGCGGTGGTGGCCCGAGCGGATCACGCAGGGGCAGCCGCGGCTGCTGCTCGCCGCACTCGCCGTCGGCCTGCTCGCCGCGATCCTGCTGCCGGGCAATGCGATCGGGCTCGGGCTGCTCGTCGTGCTCACCGCCGGTGGTGCGGCCCTGTGGCTCGCCTCGCCCCGCCGGGCGAAGCCGTGGTCGTGGGCCACCGCGGCCCTGGCCCTCCCCCTCGGCCTGACGACGATCCTGCGCGACGACCCGGTGATGAGCTTCTTCGCCGTCGCCGTCGCCGGGGTGCTCGCCGCCGCCGCGTGCACCGACGCGCGCACGGTCACCGGGATGATCGCCTCGGTCATGGCCTGGCCACTCTCGGCGCTGCGCGGGCTGCCCCTGCTCGACCGGACGATCCGCGCGCTCGCCCGCCGCGGCAGCGCGTGGTCGGTGCTGCGCACCGGGGTCGTCAGCCTCGCCCTGCTCCTCGTCTTCGGCGGGCTGCTCGCCTCCGCCGACGCCGTCCTCGGCTCCTGGGCCTCGGCCCTCGTGCCCGACATCAGCGACATGGCGATCTTCCGCGTCTTCGTGCTCGTCTTCTTCGCCGGCGTCACGCTCGCCGGTCTCTACCTCGCGATCAACCCGCCGACCGTCGACGGGGCACGCCTGTCGCCGCGCATCCCGGAGCGCGAGTGGCAGGTCCCGCTCGGCGTCGTCATCGCGATCTTCGTCGCCTTCGTCGTCGCCCAGGCCGCGGCGGTCGTCGGCGGGCACGACTACGTCGTGCGCACGGCGGGCGTGACCTATGCCGAGTCGGCCCGGCAGGGCTTCGGCCAGCTCACCGTCGCCACCGCGCTCGTCCTGCTGCTCGTCGCCGGAGTTCGAGCGCTCGGCCGCACGAGCACCGAGCGCGACCGCCGGGTCATGACCGCGATGAACGCGACCCTGTGCATCCTCACCCTGCTCGTCGTCGCCTCCGCGCTGCGCCGCATGGCGCTCTACCAGGACGCCTACGGCTACACGACGCTGCGGATCAACGCCGACCTCTTCGAGATCTGGCTCGGGCTCGTCGTCCTCGCGGTGCTCGTCTCCCTCGTCACCCCGACCCGGCGCTGGCTCGGCCGCGCGGTCCTCGTCGCGGCCGCCGTGCTCACCATCGTCGGCACCGTCGGCAACACGAGCGCCTGGGTCGCCGACCGCAACATCGAGCGGTGGCAGTCCACGGGCAAGATCGACACCTGGTACCTCAGCAGCCTGCCCGCCGACGCCGTGCCGACCATCGAGTCGAGCGCCCTGCCCGCGCACATCAAGCAGTGCGCGCTGTCGATGCACCAGGTGTACGGCGCCGGCGACGAGGACACCCTCGCCGGATGGAACCTCGCCCGCTCCCGCGCCGACGAGATCCGGCAGCGCTACGACGACCCGACCCGGTGCACCGACTCCCGCGGCTGGTCGAGGTGACGGGCACCCCCCTTCGCCTCCGCAGGGGGTGGGCGAAGGGGGTGTGCGGCGCCACGATGCGGGCGACCCGCCGGGGGTGGCAGGCACGCAGTAGTCTGCGGCCCATGGCCATCAGCAAAGTCCTCATCGCGAACCGCGGCGAGATCGCCGTCCGCATCGCCCGTGCCTGCGCCGACGCCGGCATCGGCTCCGTCGCCGTCTACGCCGAGCCCGACCGTGACGCCCTGCACGTCAAGGTCGCCGACGAGGCTTATGCCCTCGGCGGCCAGACGCCCGCCGACAGCTACCTGCTCCAGGACAAGCTCCTGCAGGTCGCCAAGGACGCCGGCGCCGACGCGGTCCACCCGGGCTACGGCTTCCTCGCGGAGAATGCCGACTTCGCCCAGGCCGTCCTCGACGCCGGGCTGATCTGGATCGGCCCGAGCCCCCAGGCCATCGACGCGCTGGGTGACAAGGCCAAGGCCAAGCACATCGCCGTCAAGGCCAACGCGCCGCTGGCCCCCGGCACCAACGACCCGGTCAAGGACGCCGACGAGGTCGTCGCCCTCGCCGAGGAGTTCGGCCTGCCCATCGCCATCAAGGCCGTCTACGGCGGTGGCGGTCGCGGGCTCAAGGTCGCCTACACGATGGAGGAGATCCCGGAGCTCTACGAGTCGGCCGTCCGCGAGGCCGTCACGGCCTTCGGCCGCGGCGAGTGCCTCGTCGAGAAGTTCCTCGACAAGCCGCGCCACGTCGAGACCCAGTGCCTCGCCGACCAGCACGGCAACGTCGTCGTCGTCTCGACGCGTGACTGCTCGCTGCAGCGCCGCAACCAGAAGCTCGTCGAGGAGGCCCCCGCCCCCTTCCTCACCGAGGAGCAGCACGCCGAGCTCGTCCGCGCCTCCAAGGCGATCCTCAAGGAGGCCGGCTACGTCGGTGCCGGCACCTGCGAGTACCTCGTCGCCCAGGACGGCACCATCTCCTTCCTCGAGGTCAACACCCGCCTGCAGGTCGAGCACCCCGTGACCGAGGAGGTCACCGGCATCGACCTCGTCCGCGAGATGCTGCGCATCGCCGACGGCGAGGAGCTCGGCTACGACGACCCGATCGCCCGCGGCCACTCCTTCGAGTTCCGCATCAACGGCGAGGACGCCGGCCGCAACTTCATGCCGGCCCCCGGCACCGTGACCAGGATGCGCGTCCCCCAGGGCCCCGGTGTCCGCTGGGACGCCGGCATCGAGGAGGGCGACACCGTCGCCGGTGCCTTCGACTCGATGATCGCCAAGCTCATCGTCAGCGGAGCCACCCGCCAGCAGGCGCTCGAGCGCTCCCGCCGCGCCCTCGACGAGCTCGTCGTCGACGGCATGCCGACGGTCGTGCCGTTCCACCAGGCGATCGTCCGCGACCCGGCCTTCGCTCCCGAGGGTGACGCCCCCTTCTCCGTCTACACCCGCTGGATCGAGACCGAGTTCGACAACCAGATCGCCCCCTACGGCGGCGAGGTCGGCGAGGCGGCCGAGGACGACGGCGAGCGCCAGAAGATCACCGTCGAGGTCGGCGGCAAGCGCCTCGAGGTCGTCCTGCCCGGTGGCCTCTCGCTCGGTGGCGGCGGTGGCGCCGCGGCCAAGAAGAAGGCCC
The DNA here is from genome assembly GCF_057364645.1 of Janibacter sp. CFPM2_SD2. Lineage (NCBI taxonomy): Bacteria > Bacillati > Actinomycetota > Actinomycetes > Micrococcales > Intrasporangiaceae > Janibacter > Janibacter sp. CFPM2_SD2. The sequence continues at coordinate 4,344 of NZ_JBNFOF010000109.1, read as the reverse complement.
CCAAGCGCTCCGGCGGGGGTGGCGGCGGCGCCGCGGCCTCCGGCGACAGCCTCACCGCCCCCATGCAGGGCACGATCGTCAAGCTCGCCGTCGAGGAGGGCCAGGAGGTCGCCGAGGGTGACCTCGTCGTCGTCCTCGAGGCGATGAAGATGGAGCAGCCGATCAACGCCCACAAGGCCGGCACGATCACCGGCCTGCAGGCCGAGGTCGGGGCCACCGTGAGCAACGGTGCGGTCCTCGCCGAGATCAAGGACTGATCATGCCACGGACGTGAGCCACCGACACGCGGCACGCCTCCCCGGCGTGCCGGGGGCGGCGTCGTCATCGCCGTCCTCGCCCTCTGCGGCACCATCGTCTCGCTCCAGCAGACGATGGTGCTGCCGCTCGTCCCCGAGCTGCCCGACCTCATCGGCACGAGCGCCGGCAATGCCTCGTGGATGGTCACGGCCACGCTCGTCGCCGGGGCGGTCGCGACGCCGGTCATCTCGCGCATGGCCGACATGTACGGCAAGCGGCGGATGATCCTCGTGACGCTCGGCATCGTCTCGCTCGGCGCCCTCGTCGGGGCCTTCGCCCCCTCGCTGCCCTTCCTCATCCTCGCCCGCGCCCTGCAAGGCATGGGCATGGCGCTCGTGCCGGTCGGCATCGCCACGATGCGCGACGAGCTCGACCCCGAGCAGGTGCCGCTCGCCGTCGCCCTGATGAGCGCGACCCTGGCGATCGGCGCCGGCGTCGGGCTGCCTCTCGGGGGCTACCTCGCCGAGGCCTTCGACTGGCACGTCGTGCTCTGGCTGCCCGGTGTCCTCGCGCTGCTGATGATCGCGCTCGTCCTGCTGACCGTCTCGGAGTCGAGCGTGCGGACCGCGGGCGCCTTCGACGTGCGCGGCGCGGTCCTGCTCAGCCTGGCGCTCGTGCTGCTGCTCCTCGCCGTCTCCAAGGGGAGCGACTGGGGCTGGCTCGACGTGCGCACGCTCGGCTGCTTCGCCGCGGGTCTGCTGCTGCTCGGCCTCTTCGTCCCGCTCGAGCTGCGCATCCCCAACCCGCTCGTCGACATCCGCACCGCCTCGCAGCCGGTCGTCATCGCGGCCAACACGATCTCGGTCTTCATGGGCTTTGCGATGTTCGTCAACATGCTCGTGTCGACACAGCTGCTGCAGACCCCCGAGGAGACCGGCTACGGACTGGGGCTCGACGCGCTGCACGCCGGGCTGTGGATGGCCCCGTCCGCCGTGGCCTTCGGCCTGCTCGCGCCGCTCTCGGGCTGGGTGACCCGCCGCTTCGGCCCCGAGATGGCGATCGGTGCCGGCGCGGCGATCATGGCGGTCTCCTACCTCGCGCGCATCCCCTTCAGCCACTCGATCGGGCTCGTCGTGCTCGGCACGATCACCGTGACCATCGGCACCGCGCTGGCCTACTCGGCGCTGCCGACCCTCATCATGCGCTCGGTGCCGGTCACCGAGACCGCGGCGGCCAACGGGCTCAACACGCTGCTCCGCTCCGTCGGCACGTCCACGGCGAGTGCGGTGACCACCGCTGTGCTCGCGGCGACGATCACGGCCACAGGGTTCCCGACCTACACCGGCATGGCCACCGTCTTCGGCCTGGCGACGGCCGCCTCGCTCATCAGCCTCGGGCTGATCCTGCCCTTCCTGCGGCAGCGCTCCGCCGAGGTCCCGGGCCGCCCCGACGTCGAGGAGCAGAAGGCCGACCACGTCGTCCACGGCCGGATCACCGACGCGGCCGGGCAGCCGCTCGCCGGGGCCGTCGTCACCGTGCTCGGTGGCCAGGGCTCGCACGTCGACTGGTCGCACACGGACTCGGCCGGCGACTACTCGGTGGCGACGGGCGGCCCGATCAAGCACCTCTTCGTCGTCACCGCACCGGGCTGGGCGCCCGTGAGCGCCTACGTCGACCTGGAGCAGGGCCGGCAGGTGCCGCCGCTGGTCCTGCGCGACCGGATGAGCATCTCGGGCACCGTGACCGGAGTCGACGGGCAGCCCGCGTGCGACGTCTCCGTCGTCGTGACCCGCCGCGCCGGCGGGTCGGTCGACTGGATGCGCACCGGCCCCGAAGGGCGCTACGACCTGCCGGTGCCCAAGGAGGGCACCTATGTCGTCACGGCCGTCGACCGGGCCACGAGCGCCATCGTCTCCCGGACCGTCGTGGTCGGCGGGTCGACCGTGCGCACCGACCTGCAGCTGCAGGAGGCGACGGTGACCGCGCCGGCCGACTGACCGGAGCCGGCGCGGCCGGCGCGCCCGTCGGATCAGCCGGGCAGGGCCCCGCCGCCGGTCGAGGAGTCGCCCTGCGGCACCGCGTCCGCCTTGGGTGCCGGGTCGGCCTTCGGTGCCGGGTCCGCCTTGGGTGCGGCATCCCCCTTCGGCTCCGGGTCGGCCTTGGGGCTGGCGTCGCCCTTGGGCTCCGCCTTCTTCTCCTCCGGCAGGCCGAGCTTGTCCTCGACGAAGTCGCCGGCCTTGTCGATGATCGACGTGAACTTGCCGCCGGTGCGCTTGTCGACGGCCTCCTGGACCTTGTCGATCGCACCGCGCGCCTGGTCGGGGTGGTCCCGGGCCGCGTCGCGCGCCTTGTCGACGTACTCGCCGCCGTTGAACTGCTGCGGGCTGTTGCTCATCCTCGGCTCCTTCGTCGCGGGCCGCGGATCGGCCCCCTTCGACCCTAGCGGCGCACCGATGCCAGCGCGCCGGCTGCGCTCACTCCCCGTGCAGGGGGTGCAGCCGTCGGGCTGCCTCGGCGAGGGTGCCGGTGAGCGAGGGGTAGACGGTGAAGGTCGAGGCGACCTGGTCGACGGAGAGCCTGTTCTGCACGGCGATGGCCACGGGGAAGATCAGCTCCGAGGCGCGCGGCGCGACGACGACCCCGCCGAGCAGCGTGCCGGTCCCCCGGTAGGCGAAGAGCTTGACGAAGCCCTCCTCGATGCCGAGCATCTTGGCCCGCGGGTTGCGCGAGAGCGGCATCATCACGGCCTCCACGTCGGAGTTGTCGGCCGCGTCGGCGGCGCTCATGCCGACCGTCGCGATCTCGGGATCGGTGAAGACATTGGCCGACACCGCCGAGAGCCGAAGGGGGGTCACCGCGTCGCCCAGAGCGTGCGCCATGGCCGTGCGGCCCTGCATCGCCGCGACGGAGGCGAGCGCGAAGACGCCGGTGCAGTCGCCCGCCGCGTAGATGCCGCGGACCGAGGTCCGCGAGACACGGTCGGTGACGATGTGGCCGGAGTCGCTGAGCTCGACGCCGACCTCCTCGAGACCGATGTCGCGGGTGTTGGGCACGGCGCCGACGGCGATGAGCACGTGGCTGCCCTCGACCTCACGGCCGTCCTCGAGGGTGACGACGACGCCGTCGCCGCGCCGCTCGGCGGAGGCCATGCGCGAGCGGTTGAGCACCGTCATGCCCCGGCGGCGGAAGACGTCCTCGATGACCGCGGCCGCGTCCTGGTCCTCGCCCGGCAGGACGAGCTCGCGCGAGGAGATCAACGTGACGTCGGTGCCCAGGCCGAGGTAGGCCTGCGCGAGCTCGGCGCCGGTGACGCCCGAGCCGACGACGATGAGCTTGTCGGGGATCTCGGGCAGCTCGTAGATCTGCTGCCAGGTGAGGATCCGCTCACCGTCGGGCTGCGCCGTCGGCAGCACCCGCGGGGTGGCGCCCGTGCTCAGCAGGACGACGTCGGCGGCGATCGTCTCGGTGCCCCCGTCGGGACCCTCGACGACGACCTCGCTCGGCGAGGCGAGCCGGCCGGTGCCGGGCACGACCCGCACCCCGACCTCCTGCAGCCGGGCGGTGATGTCGGCGGACTGCGCGGCCGCGAGGTTGCGCACCCGGCGGTTGATCGCGTCGAGCTCGGCGACCGTCTCGGTCGCGACGTCGCCCTCGTGGTCCTCGAGGTGCACGCCGAGGTCGGAGGCGGTCTCGATGCCGCCGAGGTAGTCGGCCGTCGCGATGAGGGTCTTGCTCGGGACGCAGTCGGTGAGCACCGCGGCCCCGCCGATGCCGTCCCGGTCGACGACGGTGACCGACGCCCCCAGGTGCGCGGCCACGAGGGCCGCCTCGTAGCCGCCCGGGCCGCCGCCGAGGATCACAACAGAGTTCGTTCGAGTCACGCCTCCCATCCAACCACCCTTGTAGATTGCGCCTGTGACCCAGACCGCTGACACCCAGGACCCCTTCGCCCTCGCCCGCGACGCAGCGGCCGTCATCGCCGAGCGCACCGGCGTCGCGACCCACGACGTCGCCCTCGTCCTCGGCTCCGGCTGGGGCCAGACCGCAGACCGGGTCGGCCGCACCGTCGCCACCGTCGAGCAGGCCGAGGTGCCCGGCTTCACCGCG
>NZ_JBNFOF010000108.1:0-10347 GCF_057364645.1 Janibacter sp. CFPM2_SD2 | reverse complement strand
GAGCCGACTCGACGAGCGCCTGCGCCGGCGCTGGTTCGGCGGTCGACTCGACCACGTCACGCCGCTCGGGTGGACCCTCGTCGGCCTGGCGATCCTCGCCTGGGTCCTCGCGGCCGTCCTCGGCTGGGTCGAGCTCGCCCTCGTCGCCGCGACCCTGCTCGCCGTCGTCCTGCTGTGCATCCTGATCTCGCTGCCCGCCCACCGTGCCGACGTCGAGCTCGTCGTCGATCCGCTGCGCGCGCAGATCGGCGACCTGGCCCAGGCCCACGTCGTCCTGACCAACCCGTCCCGGCGCACGATGCTCCCTTCGCTCGTGCGGCTGCCGGTCGGCGACGACGAGCAGGTCATCCCCGTGCCGCTGCTGCGCCGCGGGGCGCAGCACCGCACGGCCTTCCCCATCGACACCCCTCGTCGCGGGGTCATCCCCGTCGGCCCCGCGAGACCGTGCAGGGCGACCCGCTCGGCATCACCCGCCGCACGGTGACCTTCGGCGGCGCGCAGCACATGCACGTCCACCCCCGCCACATCACGCTCGAGTCCGGCGCCCACGGCCTGCTGCGCGACCTCGAGGGCGAGGTGACGCCGGAGCTGTCGATGGCCGACATCGACTTCCACGCGCTGCGCGAGTACGAGCGCGGCGACGACCGGCGCTACGTCCACTGGCGTTCCTCGGCGAAGCACGACCGCCTGCTCGTGCGCCAGTTCCAGGAGACCCGGCGCTCCCACCTGGGCGTCGTCGTCGACACCGACCCCGCGATGTACCGCCACGGCGAAGGGGATGCGGAGACGGCCATCGCCGTCGCCGCCTCGCTCATGGTCCAGTCGATCACCGACGCCCAGGAGGCGAGCGTCGTCTGCGGAGAGGCCTTCGCGACCCGCACGACGATCCCGCTCGTCCTCGACGCCCTCACCGCCGCGAGTCTCGGGCGCGTCGACCTCGTGCGGGGCGCCCGGCGGGTCGTCCAGCAGGCGCCTGACTCCTCGGTCGCCGTGCTGTGCACCGGCCCGGCCGGGCCTTCCTCGAGATCCAGCAGTGCCTCGGCGAGTTCGAGACCGAGGTGCACAAGGTCGTCGTCGTCGTCGACCCGGTGAGCGACCCGAGCCTGCGCAGGCTGCGCGGGCTGAGCGTGCTCACGATGCGAGCTCGCCGACCTCGGCTCCGTCACGGCCGGGCTGGTGCCGGCATGACGAGCCCCAGCACGCAGACCCCCTCGGGCGCGCCGCCCTCCCCGGGTGGCGCGGGACGGGTGACCGAGGGCAGCCTCGTCGGCACGCCGAAGGAGGGGATGATCAAGCCCCAGCTGACCGGTGGCGACAAGGTGCGGGCGACCCTCGGGCGGATGCGCCCCGGCATCGGGCACGCGGTCGACGCGGCCTTCACCGTCGCCGTCATGGCCTGCTGCCTCGCCGGGCTGCGCACCGTCCTCTTCGGCTGGCAGTGGTGGCAGGCCGCCGCGGTCGGGGTCGTCCTGGGCCTGCTCGTCGGCCACGTGCAGGCGACCTACCGCTGGCCGATCGTCGCGACCACCGCGCTCGGGGCGGTCCTCTACCTCCTCCTCGGCGGTCCGCTCGCCGTCCGTGACGACGTCAAGTGGGGCCTCCTGCCCACCGGCCAGACCTTCAAGGACCTCGTGGGCGGCCCGGTCACCGGCTGGACCGACCTGCTCACGCTCGTCCCACCCGTCGACGCCCGGGGGCCCTACCTCGCGGTCGCGCTCTTCCTCGGGCTCGTCGGCACCGTCTTGGTCTACGCGACCGCCCGCGTGACCCGCTCACGCCTGCGGCTGGTGGCGACCCCCTTCGCCCTGCTCGCCGTGACCATTGTGATCGGTACCGGCCAGCCGGCCGCGCAGTGGGTGCAGGGACTGCTGCTCGCCCTGGTCCTCGTCGGCTGGCTCGTCGCGCGCGACCACCTCGACCCCCGACATCGGCATCGCCCGGCCGGGATGCGGCGCCCGGCCCTGTCCCGGGTCGTCCAGGGCGCCCTCATCGTGCTCGTCGCCGCCCTGCTCGGGGCGCTCGTCGGGCCGCTCCTGCCCGGCCGCGACGGCGAGTCCGACCGGCAGGTCGTGCGCACCGGTGTCGTGCCCGGCCACGACACGAGCGTGCTCGCCTCGCCGCTCAGCCGCTACCGCGACTTCACCGCGGACAGCCCCACCCAGCTCTACGAGCGTGAGCTGCTGCGGGTCGAGGGCGTGCCCGCGACGACGCCGATGCGCCTGGCGACCCTCGACACCTGGGACGGGTCGACGTGGGGCGTCGCCGGGCGCGGCGAGTCGCGCGCCGATGCGGGGCGGTCCTTCCAGCAGTTCGGCCGCCGGGTCGGCGTCCTCGACGGCGGCAACCCGACGCAGGTGCGGGTCACCGTGCCCGAGGGCGGCTACGGCGAGGGCTGGCTGCTCACGACGGGTCAGGTCGAGGGCATCGAGTTCCTCGGCTCGGCCCGCGAGCGGCTCGAGGGCAAGGCCTGGCTCAACCTCAGCACCAACTCCGTGCTCGTCCCGCCGGGTCTGCGCCCCGGTGACCGCTACGAGCTGCGCACCGAGCTCCCGGCGAAGGGGGCCGGTGCCCTCCCCGAGAGCCTGCCCGTCGCGCGGGGCTCGATGCCGATGACGGGTGACACCTCCTTCGTCGACGCCCGGATCGAGACGTGGAAGGGCTCCTCGGACGACCCGTGGGCCCAGCTCCGCTCGATCGCGACGACGATGCGCGAGGAGGGCACCTACACCGACGGGGCCCCGTCGACCGGTGCGAGCAGCGAGGCCGAGCGGGCGAAGATCGCGACCATCGCGCGCAACTACCCCGCCGGGCACGGCCTCGGGCGGCTCGACCGCTTCCTCAACTCCGAGGAGCTCGCCGGCAACGACGAGCAGTACGCCGCGACCCTCGGGCTCATCGGCAATCGACTCGGCATCCCCACCCGGGTCGTCGTCGGCGCGACGGCCACCGACGACGGACTCGTCCGCGGTCGTGACGTCCACGCGTGGGTCGAGGTCCGGCTGCGCGACGGCTCGTGGTTCCAGCTGATGCCGCAGACCTTCGTCCCGAGCATGACGGAGCAGCAGACCGACACCAGCCGGGCGCCGCAGGCCTGGGACAAGCCCGAGGTCGACCCGCCGCCGCAGCCGCCGCCGGCCGACCCGCCGCCGCCCGAGCCCGTCGTCGACTGGTCGTCCCCGTCGACCTGGCCGCTGTGGGCCCAGCTCCTCGCGGTCTTCGTCCTCCTGCCGCTGCTCGTGCTCGCGCTCACTCCGGTCGTGACCGCCGTGCGCCGGGCCGTGCGGCAGCGCAGCGGGTCCGCCGACCGGCGGATCGGCCGGTCGTGGAACGACCTGCTCGAGGAGGCCCGCCCTCCTCGGGGTGCCGCTGCCGCCGGCGGACCCGCGTCGAGCAGGCCCGTGCCCTCGGGCCCCAGGTCGATGCCGTCCCCGCCGCCATGCAGGCCGATGCCCTCGTCTTCGGCGAGGCCCCGGCCCACCCCGACGCCGTGGGGCAGTGGCAGGGTGAGCTGCGGCGGGTGCGCCGACGACTGCGACAGGCCACTCCCTTCGTCACCCGCGTGCGGGCGACCCTCGACCCACGCTCCCTGCTGTCCCGTCACGAGGACATCGGGATGCACGACTCGACCACCACCACCCGTGAGGCCCACCGATGAAGCTGATGTTCACCCTGCGCGGGTCGGGCAATGTCGACACCGACCTCGTCGCGACGGTCGACGGACGCACGACCGTCGGCGACCTCGCCGAGCACCTCGTGCTCTCCGACCCGGAGCGGCAGCGCAATGCCAGCGCGCACGCCCCGGCGGAGCTCGGCAGCTACACCCTCGCCCTCGTCGACGAGAACCACCGCGCCGTCGACCCCAACACCACGGTCCAGGAGTCGGGGCTGCGCTCGGGTGCCCACCTCGCGGTGACCCGCCGATCCGCCGGCTACGAGGACTCCGCGGCACCGATCGCGACCGCGCGGGTCGTCGCCGGCCCGGACACCGGGCGCGAGTACCCGCTGCAGCGGGGCACCTCGCACGTCGGCCGCGGACGCGACTGCGAGGTGCAGATCAACGACGCCTCCGTCTCGCGCCGCCACGCGAAGCTGCTCGTCGCCGACGTCGTCGAGGTGACCGACCTCGGCTCCTCCAACGGCGTCATCGTCGGCGACGAGCGCATCGACCGCGCGATCCTGCGCGAGGGCGAGACCTTCACCATCGGTGACACGACCTTCGAGATCTCGGCCAAGACCCGGGCCGCGGGCCTGACGATGACCGACGCGGGCGACGTCGCCTTCACCCGCTCGCCGCGCATCGCCCCGATCTACCAGGGGCTGCAGTTCGAGGTGCCGGAGCTGCCGGAGCGCGGCAAGCCGCAGCGCATCCCGCTCGCCATGATGATCGTGCCGGTCTTCATGGGCGCGACGCTCTTCGCCATCACCCGCTCGCGCTTCACGATCATGTTCATGCTCATGATGCCGATGATGATGCTCGCCAATGCGTGGGAGTCGCGGCGTCGGGTGCGGCTGGACTTCGAGGAGGCGATGGCCGACTTCCGCGAGGACGTGGGCTACCTCGTCGAGGACATCGAGGTCGAGCTCGACCGCGAGCACGACATCCGGCGCCAGGAGCACCCGTCGGTGGCGGACTTCGGCCGGGCCGTGGCCGTGCACCACCCGCTCATGTGGACCCGGCGACCCGAGGAGCCGGGCTTCCTCGAGTACCGCCTCGGTCTGGGCGTGCGCCCGAGCCGCAGCGAGATCAAGCTGCCCAAGATGGGCCGCACCCGCGCCGAGGCCTGGCTCGAGGTGTCCCGACTCATGCAGGGCCTGGGCGTCGTCGCCGACGTGCCCGTGACCGCGCACCCGCTGCTCGACGGCGCCATCGGCGTCTCCGGGCCGCGCGACCACTCGCTCGGCCTGGCCCGCTCCCTCGTCGTGCAGACCCTCGCCGCCCACTCGCCCGCCGAGGTCGTCGTCTGCGCCCTGACCTCGACGTCGTCGGCCCGCGACTGGGACTGGCTCAAGTGGGCGCCGCACACGAGCTCCCCGCAGAGCCCGGTCGAGGTGCAGCACACGGCGAGCTCCGGACCCGGCTGCTCGGCCGTCATGGAGCAGCTCGAGTCCCTCGTCGCCACCGGTGTGGCGTCCGACAAGGGACGCGTGGGACCTGCCGTCGTCGTCCTCGTCGAGAGCGACGCACCCGTCGAGCAGGCCCGCCTCGTCCAGCTCGCCGAGCACGGGTGGAAGCACCGGATCATCGTCATCTGGGTCGCGCCGGTCACCGAGCAGCTGCCGGCCGCCTGCCGGACCTTCGTCGAGGTCGGCGAGGACGGATACTGCCAGGTCGGCTGGGTCGGCCCCGCCCAGGTCGCCACCCGGGTGCGACCGACGCGGTCTCCGAGCAGGAGGCCATGGACGTCGCCCGGGGCCTCGCCCCGATCACCGACGCCAGCGCTGTCGTCCAGGACGACTCCGACATCCCGCGCTCGGTGTCCTACCTCGCCCTCGTCGGCACCGAGATCGCCACCTCCGAGCTGGCCGTCATCGAGCGGTGGAACGAGAACCGCTCGATCCTCACCGGGCGCCACGCGCCGCCCACCCCCAACCGCAAGCCGGGCTCCCTTCGCGCCGTCATCGGGCAGAGCGCGCTCGGGACGCACAGCGTCGACCTGCGCACCGACGGACCGCACGCCCTCGTCGGTGGCACGACCGGCGCCGGCAAGTCCGAGCTGCTCCAGGCGTGGATCCTCGGCATGGCGACGGCCAACAGCCCGCAGCGGGTGACCTTCCTGCTCGTCGACTACAAGGGTGGCTCGGCCTTCCGCGACTGCGTGCAGCTGCCGCACACGGTCGGCATGGTCACCGACCTCTCGCCGCACCTCGTCCGCCGGGCGCTCGCCTCGCTGTCGGCCGAGCTGCACTACCGCGAGCACCTGCTCGCCCGATTCAAGGCCAAGGACCTCGTCGAGCTGGAGCGCCGCGGCGAGGTCGAGGCCCCGCCGAGCCTGATCATCATCGTCGACGAGTTCGCCGCCCTCGTGCAGGAGGTGCCCGACTTCGTCGACGGCGTCGTCAACATCGCCCAGCGCGGCCGCTCGCTCGGCATCCACCTCATCCTCGCGACGCAGCGCCCGGCGGGTGTCATCAAGGACAACCTGCGCGCCAACACCAACCTGCGCATGGCGCTGCGCATGGCCGACGAGGACGACTCGAGCGACGTGCTCGGCACCAAGGACGCCGCCTACTTCGACCCGTCCCTGCCGGGTCGTGCGATGGCCAAGTCCGGTCCCGGCCGCCTCGTGCCCTTCCAGACCGGCTATGCCGGTGGCTGGACGAGCGACACCCCGCCACCGCCGGACATGCTCGTGTCGACCCTCGCCTTCGGTGCGTCGGTCGCGTGGGAGCTGCCCGCCAAGCCGAAGGGGGACGAGGACGCCGACCTCGGCCCCACCGACATCCAGCGGGTCGTCGAGACCGTCGAGCGGGCGCGGGTCGAGGCGCAGATCGCCATCCCGCGCAAGCCCTGGCTACCGGAGCTCGCCGAGGTCTACGACCTGGCGAAGCTGCCCACCGACCGGCGCGACGACGAGCTGGTCATCGGTGTCGCCGACGACCCGGACCTGCAGGCCCAGCCGACGATCAGCTTCCGCCCCGACTCCGAGGGCAACCTCGCGGTCTTCGGGGCATCGGGCGCGGGCAAGAGCTCCTTCCTGCGCACGATCGCGGTCGCCGCCGGCTTCACCGTGCGCGGCGGGCCGTGCCACGTCTACGGGCTCGACTTCGGCAACCGCGGCCTGTCGATGCTCGAGGACCTGCCGCACGTCGGCAGCATCATCTCCGGGCAGGACGAGGAGCGGGTCAAGCGGCTGCTGACGATGCTCCGCGAGATCGTCGACGAGCGGGCGGTGCGCTACTCCAAGGCCAATGCCACGACGATCACGCAGTACCGGCGCCTCACCGGGCACACCGACGAGCCGCGGATCTTCGTGCTCGTCGACGGCCTCACCGCCTTCCGGCAGGCCTACGAATCGGCGGGCGCCCTCATGCGCTGGCTCGACGCCTTCACCTCGCTGCTCGCCGACGGGCGTCCCGTCGGCGTGCACTTCGTGCTCTCGGTCGACTCCCGCGGTGGTCTGCCGGTGTCGATGGGCTCCTCTGTCCAGTCGCGCTTCGTGCTGCGCATGGCGACCGAGGACGACTACGCCTTCCTCGGGACGGCCCGCGACGTGCTCACCCCGGAGTCGCCTCCCGGCCGAGGGATCTTCAAGAAGCGCGAGGTCCAGGTGGCGGTCCTCGGTGGCACGAGCGATGCGTCGGAGCAGTCGCGGATGGTGCGCGGCTTCGCCGAGACGATGGCCAAGAGCGGTGCCGCTCCGGCCCGGCCGGTGGCCTCGCTGCCCGAGGTCGTCACGATGTCGTCGCTGCCTGCGCAGCTGGACGGGCTGCCGGTCATCGGGATGAACTCCGACGACCTCGCGCCGGTCTCCTTCGACCCGCGCGGTGGCTTCGTCGTCACCGGGCCGCCCGGCAGCGGGCGCACGACGACCCTCGTGACGATGATCCGGGCGATCCGGGCCTGGCGCCCGCAGACCCAGATCAGCGTCATCTCGCTGCGGCGCAACTCCGAGCTGCTCACCATGCCGGAGGTCGACCGCACCGCGAGCCGCGAGGAGGACGTCAAGGAGCTGTGCGCCGAGCTCAAGGAGCGCGCCCTCGACGAGATGGCCCTGCCGCAGGTGCTCATCGTCGAAAAGCTCGACGACCTCAACGCGCCGCCCTTCCAGTCGCCGATGCAGGACGCGATCAAGCCGCTCATCGACAACGACCACTTCGTCGTCGGCGAGGCGGACGCCTCCGCGATGAACTCGAGCATGGGCCTGCCGGGTCTGGTCAAGGCCTCGCGCTCGGGCATGGCTCTGGCGCCCGACGGGTCGGAGTCGCAGATGATCTTCAAGTCCGCCTTCCCGCCCCTCGCCCGGGTCGTCATGCCCGAGGGTCGGGGGGTCCTGGTGCGCCGGGGCCGTGCGGAGATCGTCCAGATCACCCTCCCGGACGCCCGCTGATGATGGCGAACTCCGTTGCGCGACAACGAAATTCGACCTCCCTCAGAAGGGGGAGAGGGATGGGGAGTTCTCCCCATGTACCTCGCAGGACTTCACTCCCTAGTGTTGTCCTCAGACGGGCAGGGGAATCGCCCGCAGGACAGACCAACAGCAGTACCAACACCAACTCGCAGGAGGACAAGATGGCTTGGCTCGGAATGAACCTCGAGACCGTCAAGGGTGAGATCCCGAAGTGGCAGCAGCTCGCCGAGGACATCAACACCATCATCACCACGGTCAACACCCAGGTGCAGCAGGCCGACGAGGCCTGGAACGGTAAGGACTCGGACGACTTCATCTCTGAGTGGGAGGGTCAGCACCGCCCGGCGCTCGAGAAGATCAAGGGCCTCATCGAGAACCTGCAGGGGCAGCTCCAGGGCGACGTCCAGCAGCAGGCCGAGGCCTCCGGCAGCTGATCCGGCTCACGCCGCGACGGACACCCCAGACCACCTGACGCACAGAGACTTTTAGAAGGAGAACGAAGATGGCACTTACCGACGGAATGGACGTCGAGCGGGTCCGCGAGATCGCGGGTCAGCTCAAGACGGAGGCTGGCAAGATCGGCGAGGTCGAGCAGAACGGCACTTCGCAGGTCAGCGCCCTGGCGGAGAACTGGCTCGGCCCCGACTCCGAGGCCTTCGCCACCGAGTGGCAGACGGCCCAGAAGCAGCTCCAGGCCGCGACCTCCGCGCTCGAGGGCTACGCCCAGAAGGCCGAGCACCAGGTCCAGCAGCAGGAGGGCAAGTCCGAACAGAAGGGCAACTGACCCTCGCTGGACTCCACGAAGGGCGGATCCGACCACTGGTCGGGTCCGCCCTTCGTCATGTGCGGCGGGGGTGAGGTCAGTCGTCGATGACGACGAGGACCTCGCCCTCCTGGACCACGTCGCCGGCGGTGACCTTGACCTCGAGGACCCGGCCGGAGCGGTCGGCGAGCACGGGGATCTCCATCTTCATCGACTCGAGGAGCACGAGCTCGTCCCCGATCGCGACCTGCTGGTCGGCCGCGACCTGCACGGAGATGACATTGGCGACCAGCTCTGACTCGACTCTGTGACCCATGCCACTGAGGTTAGTGGTGCCCGGGCCGGCGGCACACCACCGGGTGCGCCGGAGCAGGATGGGTCCATGCCCGACGTGGACCTCACCGACGCCCGACTCGTCGACGACCCCTATCCGCTGCTCGGGACCTGGCGGGATGCCGGACCGATGCTGCGGGCCGGCGACGGACGCTGGGTGGCGACGACGCACGCCGCGGTCGGCGCGACCCTGCGGCACCGGGCCATGGGCCGGATCTGGTCGGACTGGGAGCCGGCCGAGCAGATGGAGCCCTTCAACGCGCTCCACCGCCGCCAGCTCATGGAGAACGAGCCGCCCGAGCACACCCGCATGCGGCGCCTGCTCGCCGGGGCCTTCGCCAAGGGGCACGTCGAGCGCATGCGCCCGCGCATCGAGACCCTCGCCGACGCGATGCTCGACGAGCTCGACCCGAACGGGCCCGTCGACCTCCTGGCCGCCTACGCCGAGCCGATGCCGGTCTACGTCATCGCCGACCTGCTCGGCGTGCCCCGCGAGGACCACGTGCGGCTGCGTGACTGGTCGCAGGCCATCGTGCACATGTACGAGCAGGGGGTCGACGAGGCGACCCGGGCTGCGGCGGTGCGGGCGAGCGTCGACTTCGCCGACTACGTCCGCGAGGTCGTCGCGGTGCGGCGGGCGCGGCCGGGCGAGGACCTCGTCAGCGACCTCATCGCCGAGCGGGCCGACGGGGGCGGCTTCACCGAGGAGGAGCTCGTCGCGACGGTCGTCCTGCTGCTCAACGCCGGCCACGAGGCCTCGGTCAACACCTTCGGCAACGGCCTGCACGCGCTGCTGCGCCACCCCGACCAGCTCGCGCGGATCACCGGCGGTGAGGTGAGTGCGGCGACGGCCCTCGAGGAGCTCATCCGCTACGACGCGCCGCTGCAGCTCTTCGAGCGGACAGCCACGGCCGAGGTCGAGATCGCCGGCACCACCGTGGCGAAGGGGGAGACCGTCGCCTGCCTCATGGGCTCGGCCAACCGCGACGCCGCGGTCTTCGGGGCCGACCCCGTGTCCGGGGCCGACGCCTTCGACGTCGCGCGCGACCCCCAACCCGCACGTGGGCTTCGGCCTGGGCCGCCACTTCTGCCTCGGCGCCCCGCTGGCTCGCGTCGAGCTCGAGATCACGCTGCGCCGCCTGCTCGAGCGCTTCCCCGACATCGCGCTCGCCGGGCCGGCGC
>NZ_JBNFOF010000107.1:0-10475 GCF_057364645.1 Janibacter sp. CFPM2_SD2 | reverse complement strand
GTCGCTCGCCTCGGCGACGCCCCTCGGCGCGCGCCGACGCGACACGACGACGACCGGCACCCCGAGATGGCGGGCCGCGTCGAGCTTGGCCTCGGTGAACCGTCCTCCGGAGTCCTTGGTGAGCAGCACCCTCACGTCATGCTCGCGCATGATCGCCTCCTCGTCGGCGACGGCGAAGGGCCCCCGCGAGCGCAGCACCGTCCACGCGTCCGGCAGCGGCGCCTCCGGCGGCTCGACGAGCCGCACGAGCACCGGCCGCTCGGCCCAGGCCTCGACGTGGTGGTGCAGGGTCTGCCGGCCCGTCGTGACGAAGGGGGTGCCCCCCACCGCGTCGGCCGCCTCCCGGGCAGCCACGTGGTCGCCCACCCAGGTCCACGACGCGGCGTCCGGGTGCTGCACCCAGCCGGGCCGGGCGAGCCGCAGCAGCGGCACCCTCAGTGACGAGCAGGCCTGTGCCGCATGGGCGCCCATCGTCGCGGCGAAGGGGTGGGTCGCATCGACGACCGCGCTCACCTGCTGCTCGCGCAGCCAGTCGGTCAGGCCCTCGACCCCACCGAAGCCCCCGATCCGCACCGGCCCGACCGGCAGCCGCGGCCGGGAGACCCGGCCCGCGAGCGAGGAGGTGAGGGGCACTCCCTTCGCCTCGAGGAGGGCAGCCAGATCCCGTGCCTCGGCGGTCCCACCGAGGATCAGCACGTGCGTCATGGGGCCACCCTCCCACGCACAGGTTGCGCCCCTAGCGTCTGCCCCGTGCAGCACCTCATCGACCGCCTCTCCCCCGCGACGGGCACACCCGACCTCGGCGGCTGGACCCTCGTCGTGGTCCTGGCCCTCGCGCTGCTCGCCGCCACGTGGTGGCCGGCGTGGCGGGTGCTGCGCCTGGGCGTGACCCTCGTCCACGAGCTCGGCCACGCGGTCGTCGGGATGGCGTGCGGGCGGCGGTTCACGGGCTTCGTCCTGCGCTCGGACATGTCCGGCCACGCGGTGACCGTCGGCCCGGCCCGAGGTGCGGGCGTGGTCGCGACGACCTGGGCCGGCTACCCCGCTCCCGGCCTCGTCGGCGCGGCGGTCGTGTGGCTCGCGACGGCCGGCTGGGCAGCCCGACGCTCACCCTCCTGCTCGTCGGGCTGCTCGCCGCCCTGACCCGGGTGCGCTCCGCCCTCACCGGCCTCGTCGTCGTCGCGGTGCTCGCGACGGGCGCTGCCCTGTGGTGGTGGCGCGACGACGCCCTGCAGCAGCAGGTGCTCGTCGGCCTGGGCGTGCTGCTCCTCGTCGGCGCCTGGCGTCACCTGGCGACGATGCTCGGTGGCATCGAGGCCGCAGCGACCCGGGCTCGCTCGCCCGTGCCACGGGCGTGCCGGCGGTGCTGTGGGTGGCGAGCTTCGCGCTCGTCCTCGCCGGCGCCTCCTGGCTCGCCGTCGCGCGCCTGCTCGGCGTCGTGGGAGGCTGAGACATGACCTCACCCGTTCGCGCCGTCGGGCAGATGCTGCTCGGCTCCGTCCTCGTCCTCGCGGGCGTGGCTCACCTGACCTTTGCCCGCACGGAGTTCCAGGCACAGGTCCCGCCGTGGTTCCCCGCTGACGCCGACCTCGTCGTGCTCGTCTCGGGTGTCGTCGAGGTCCTCGTGGGCGCGGCTCTGCTCGTGACCTGGCGGCATCCCGCCCGAGCGGGGGTCGGGCTGGCGACGGCGGCGCTCTTCGTCGCGGTCTTCCCCGGCAACATCGCACAGCTCACCGAGCACCGAGACGCCTTCGGGCTGACGAGCGACACGGCGCGGGCGATCCGGCTGCTCTTCCAGCCGGTCCTCGTCGTGTGGGCGGTGTGGAGCACCGGCGCCTGGCGCTGGTGGCGACAGCGTCGGGTGACTGCCGAGCGCCGTTCCTAGGCCGCGAGCCACCCGTCGACGATGGTGAGCACGTCGAGCAGCTCGTGCGCGACACCGTCGGGCTCGACGTCGACCGTCACCTGCTGGTCGGTGGGGATGTCGCTGTGCGGCACCCAGATCGCGCGCATGCCGACCTCCTGCGCACCGAGCACGTCCTCGAAGAGCCGGTCGCCGACGTAGACCGCGTGGGTCACCGGCACGCCGACGGCCGCTGCCGCCGCCTCGAAGGCCTCGCGGTGCGGCTTGACCACCTTGATCTCCGACGAGTAGACGTCACCGTCGACGAGGTCGAGCACGCCGTCACGCTCGAAGATCTCGCGGTGGTAGTCCCCGCTCCAGATCGTGTTGGACAGCACGCCGACCTTGAGCCCACGCTCGCGCAGCCCCGCCCACAGCGGCCGCACCTGCGGGTCGGTGTGGGTGTGGGGTTCCCAGAAGCGGCGATAGGCCGCGAGGGCCACGTGGTGCCGGTCGTGCTGGGGGTCGGCCCCGGCCTCGCGCAGGATGTCGTCGAGGTGGGCCCCGCGCTGGTCGTCGCGCACCTGCCGCCACGCATCGGCCTCGACGGCGTGGATCCGCTCGGCGAGCTCGTGCGCCCGGTCGAGGTCCTCCTGCGGCACCTCGTCGGACTCGATCGGGATGCCGTGCACCTCGCGGGCGAAGACCCGCCACTGCTGGCCCAGGTCGATCGTGTGCCACGGGGTGAGCGTGCCACCCCAGTCGAAGATGACCGCTTCGACGGGCCCGGCCTCGGGCCGCTCACGCACGGTCAGCGGGTGGCGCATCTCGTCGACGCTCACTCCCCGCCACGCACCTCGGCGAGCACGGCCTCGACGGCCTCGCCCACCGGCACCTCGCGGCGGTCACCGCTGCGGCGGTCCTTGACCTCGACGACCCCGTCGGCCAGACCCTTGCCGACGACGAGGATCGTCGGCACGCCGATGAGCTCGGCGTCCTTGAACTTCACGCCCGGGCTCACCTTGCCGGCGCGGTCGTCGTAGAGGACGGAGACCCCCTTCGCCTCGAGCTGCGCGGAGAGGTCACCGGCGGCGGTGAAGATCTCGTCGGTCTTGCCCGCCGCGACGACGTGCACGTCGAAGGGGGCGAGCTCACGCGGCCACACCAGGCCGAGGTCGTCGTGGTTGTCCTCCGCGACGACACCGACCGCGCGGGTGACGCCGACGCCGTAGGAGCCCATGGTCACGGTGACGAGCTTGCCGTTCTCGTCGAGGACCTTCAGGCCCAGCGCCTCGGCGTACTTGGTGCCGAGCTGGAAGATGTGGCCCATCTCGACACCGCGGGCGAGGGTCAGCGTGCCGGAGCCGGTCGGGCTCGGGTCGCCCTCGCGGATCTCCGCCGCCTGGATCGTGCCGTCGGCGGTGAAGTCGCGACCGTGGACGAGGTCGATGACGTGCTTGCCGTGCTCGTCGGCACCGGTGACCCAGGCGGAGCCCTCGGCGATGCTCGGGTCGAGCAGGTAACGAATGCCGGAGGAGCGCTCGGAGCCGAGGACGCCGGGACCGATGTAGCCCTTGGCGAGCATCGGGTGGGCGGCGAAGTCGGCCTCGCCGAACTCCTCGACCTCGGCCGGCGCCACCTGGGCCTCGAGGCGCTTCGCGTCGACCTCGCGGTCGCCGGGCACGCCGATGGCCAGCGGCTCGCGCCACGGCTCGTCGTGCTCCTCGTCGGCAGGGTGGACGAGGGTGACGAGGACGTTCTTGAGCGTGTCGGCACCGGTCCACTCGCGGCCGTCGGTGCGCGGGTGGCTGGCGTTGAGGGCGGCGACGAGGGTGTCGATCGTCGGGGTGTCGGGGGTGTCCTCGACGTGCGCGGGGCCAGCGGTCACCTCGACCGGCGGGGCCTGCGGCACGACGACGGCCTCGACATTGGCCGCGTAGCCGGAGGCGTCGCGCACGAAGGTGTCCTCGCCGTTGGGGCTCACCGCGAGGAACTCCTCGCTCGCGCTGCCGCCCATGGCGCCGGAGTCGGCGTGGACGATGACGTACTCGAAGCCGAGCCGGTCGAAGATCTTGATGTAGGCGTCGCGGTGCGCGTCGTAGGCCTTCTGCAGGCCGGCGGAGTCGATGTCGAAGGAGTAGGAGTCCTTCATGATGAACTCGCGGCCGCGCAGCACGCCGGCGCGCGGGCGGGCCTCGTCGCGGTACTTCGTCTGGATCTGGAAGAGCGCGAGCGGCAGGTCCTTGTACGAGGTGTACATGTCCTTGACCGCGAGGCAGAACATCTCCTCGTGCGTCGGCCCGAGGAGCATGTCGGCGTCCTTGCGGTCGACGAGCCGGAAGAGGTTGTCGCCGTACTCGGTCCACCGGTTGGTCGCCTCATAGGGCTCCTTGGGCAGCAGCGCGGGGAAGGACAGCTCCTGGGAGCCGATCGCCTCCATCTCCTCGCGCACGATCGCCTCGACCTTGCGCAGGACCTTCAGCCCCAGCGGCAGCCAGGTGTAGATGCCGGGCGCGGCGCGGCGGATGTAGCCGGCACGCACGAGGAGCTTGTGGCCCGGCTGCTCCGCGTCAGCGGGGTCCTCCCGGAGGGTGCGGAGGAAGAGGGAGGACATGCGGGTGACCACGGACGGGACTCCAAGCGTGACGAAGGGGGGTGTACCGCGTCAGGATATCCGCTCACCCATGAGCGCCGCCCCCGCAATACCGAGCTGTCGGGTCACGAGGCGCACCGCGGCCCGCTCGGCGCGGTCGGGCCGCGAGAGGGCGACGATCCACCGGGCGGAGGGCACGTCGACGAGCGGCACGAGGGCGAACTCGTCGGCCGTGCGGGTCGTGTAGCGCGGCAGCAGGGCCAGCCCCTCGCCGGCCGCGACGAGGGCGGCGACGAGGTGGTTGTCCCGCAGCCGCAGTCGCCGGTGCAGGCTCCGGCCGCAGGCGGCCTCGACCCGCTGCAGCACGGTGTCGAAGGGGTAGTGCTCGGGTACCGCGAGCCAGGTCTCGTCGACGACGTCCTGGGGCCGCAGCGTCGCCCGGCGGGCGAGCCGGTGGTCGGTCGGGACCGCGACGTCGAGCGGCTCTCGGGTGAGCACGGTGGCGACGAGGCCCTCGCTCCCCACGGGCACCTCGCTCGTCAGCGAGTGCGCGACGACGATGTCCGCGTCGGCCGCGGCCCGCGCGTAGTCGTGCTCGGCCAGGTCGAGGTCGTCGATGCTCAGCTCGACGTCGCTGTCGGCGAGCAGGACGAGCGCGCCGGGCAGCAGGGCGGTCAGCCCGCTCGGCAGGCCGGCGACGCTCACCCGCCCGGTCGGCCGGCCCCGGTGCTCCGACAGCCGTGAGTCGACCCGCGCGATCGCGGCGGCCACCTCGTCGGCGCCGTCGGCGAGCAGCTCCCCTGCCTCGGTGAGCCGCAGCCCTCGTCCGTGGGGCTCGACGAGCGGGGTGCCGGCGGCCCGCTGGGCCGTACGCAGCTGCTGCGACAGGGCCGAGGGGGTGCGGTGGGTCGCCGCGGCGACCGCGGCGAGACTCCCCCGCTCCCGCAGGTCGCGCAGCAGCTCGAGGTGCCTGATGTCCATGCAGGAAGGCTAAAGGGATCGGTCATGAAGATTCGCTTGTCCTGCACAGTCGGGTGACCGACGATCGACGGGTGCCGATCCGCCACCGCCTGCTCGCCGTCGTCGTCGCCGTCCTCTGGGGCGCCAACTTCATCGCCATCCACGCCTCGCTCGAGGTCTTCCCGCCCTTCCTGTGCTCGGCGCTGCGCTTCGCCCTCATGGCGATCCCGACGATCTTCTTCGTCCCCCGCCCGCAGGTGCCCACGCGCTGGCTCGTCGGCTACGGCATCGGCTTCGGCATCCTCCAGTTCGCCTTCCTCTACCTCGCGATGGACGCCGGCATGCCGACCGGCCTGGCCTCGCTCGTCCTGCAGAGCTCGGCCCCCTTCACCGTCGTCCTCGGCGCGGTCCTGCTCGGCGAGCGACTGAGCGGCCGCGCCGCGACCGGCGTCGCGGTCGCTGCCCTCGGCATGGCCGTCGTCGGCTCTCAGCGACTCGACGCCGAGGCGGGGCTCCTCCCCTTCGTCCTGACGCTCATGGCCGGCCTCGGGTGGGCCTTCGGCAACCTCGCCTCCCGCCTGGCCGCGGCGCCCAGGCCCCTCCACCTGACGATGTGGATGACGGTGGTCCCGCCGGTCCCGATGCTCGCCCTGTCGCTGCTCGTCGAGGGGCCCGAGCGCATCGGCACGGCCCTCGCCGACTCCCTGACCACCGCGGCGGTCCCCGCTTGGCTGGGCCTCGCCTACACGACCCTCCTGGCCACCGTCGTCGGCTCGGGCATCTGGACCTGGCTCATGGCACGGCACCCGTCGGGGACGGTCGCTCCCTTTTCCATGCTCGTGCCGGTGACCGGTCTGGCCCTGGCCTGGCTGCTCCTCGACGAGGTGCCCGCCCCGCTCGAGCTCGTCGGTGGCGCCCTCGTCGTCGGTGGGGTGCTGTGGGCCTCGCGCCCCCGCCGGCCCGAGGCCCTGCCCGAGCCCACACCGGAGCCGGCGGTCAGCGCAGGGCGCTGACCATCGTCGGCAGGATCTCGGCCGCTTTGCCGCGCACGAGGTGGTGGCACATGTCGGAGATCTCGGTGTCGACGGGGTTGACCTCGACGACCGTCGCCCCCTCGGCGCGGGCCATCGCCGGGTAGCCGGCGGCCGGGTAGACGACACCCGAGGTGCCGATGACGAGGACGACGTCGCCCGGTTCGAGGGCCTCGATGGCCGCCTCGGTCGCCGCGACGTCCGCCTCCGGGAGGACCTCGCCGAACCACACGACACCGGGACGCACGTCCCCTTCGCACTCGGGGCAGGTGGGCGGGTCGATCCGCTCCGTCGGCTCCGCCGGCAGCTCGACCTCGCCCTCCCACGGCGTCTCGCAGTCGCTGCACCGCAGCGCGAAGATCGACCCGTGCAGGTGCGCGGCGACGGCCGAGCCGGCCCGCTCGTGCAGGTCGTCGACGTTCTGCGTCGAGATCGTCACCTCGCGCAGCCCGGCGAGCTCGGCGAGCGCCCGGTGCCCGGGGTTGGGCTCGACGTCGCGGACCAGCCGCATCCGCCAGGCGTACCAGGCCCAGACGAAGGGAGGATCCAGCCGGAAGGCCTCGGCCGTCGCCAGCTGGCTCGGGTCGAACTCCTCCCACAGCCCGGTCTGCGCATCGCGGAAGGTCGGCACGCCGGACTCCGCGCTCATCCCGGCGCCGAGAGGACGAGGACCCGGCGGGCGGCGCGCACGGCGTCCACCACCTCGTCGGGCACGACGACGTCGGTCTCGGTGGTCTCGGTCACGGATGCTCCTGCGGGGGTGCGGGGTGGGCGTGCCGCCACATCATCGCAAGGGGCGGCGCGGACTGCGGCACGAGGAAGTGCACCTGCCCGCCGCGGAGGGTCTCGCTGACGAGCACGTGGCCGGGTCGGGTCGGGACGTCCGCCGGCACGACGAGCCGGCCCCGGGGTCGCCGAGCAGGGCGGCGGCCCGAGAGTGCACGACGACTCCTTCGGCGGAGGTCACCGGGGCGGCCGGCTGCAGCGGGCCGAGGACGGTCGTGCCGACGGCACCGGTGGGCGACCGCAGGATCACCTGCGAGGCTTCCGGGTTGGTCGGCAGCACCATCGGCACCGGCGTCCCCGGCGGTCCCGGCGTCCGGTGCGCACGGGCATCCCGGGGGCCGTCCCGGATCTCGGTGCGCAACCAGAGCGCCCACAACCCGCCGCCGACGCAGAGGCCAAGACCCACGAGGCCAGCCCCGAGGTCGACGTCGCCGCCGACGGCGAGTCCCAGCACCGCGACGGTGAGCAGCGCGAGCCCGCCGAGGACGGCTCCGGCGGCCCCCAGCACATAGGTCCCGAGGAGGAGCAGCCGCACCCCCGGACCGGGGCGCAGCATGTGGAAGAAGATCGAGCACCAGTAGAGGCCGAGGGCGGCGGCGAAGCCGAGGGTCCCGAGACGGTCCCATGCCGACCCGACCGGCAGGGCCGCGATCACGAGCAGGAGGGGCACCCCGATGGGCGCGACGAAGAAGACGCCGAGACGGTTCCACCCCATGGGCCAGTCGCCCCACATCTCGCTGAGGTCGTAGCGCATCCGGCGCCCGAAGGAGACCTGGCTGCGCCAGGGGGCCTCGTGGGTCTCGAGCATCGTGGTCAGTCCCGCGTCGTGGGGGCCGGCTGCTCGTAGAGGGCTCGGGTGCCGTGGCTCCGGAAGCCGAGGCGCTCGTAGAGCGACCGGGCGGGGTTGTCGCACCCCACGGCCAGCCAGACCTCGTCGGCGCCGGCCCGCTGGAGGGCCGTCAGGGAGCGGGCGACGAGGTGGGCACCGAGCCGGTGGCCGCGCCACTCCGGGACGACGCCGACCTCCTCGATCCAGCCGTCGGAGAGGGTGACGAAGCCGGCGACGTGGCCGCTGCGGTCCATGGCGACCCGGGAGTCCTCCGGCTGGAAGCCGCGCTGCTCGCGCAGCCACCGACCCCAGGCCCGGGAGCTGCCGGCGCTGTATCCGGGCTGATCACCGAAGGACGCTGCGTAGGCGTGGCGGAAGGCCTCGGAGGTGTCGTCGGTGAAGGGCAGCGTCACGATGTCGTCGGGCCGACCGACGAAGGGGATGGAGCGCAGGCTGTGCCGCATGATCGACTCCGCGAAGCCGCGGTGCAGACCGAGCTCGGCGAAGAGGGTCTCCCCCTCGGGGCTCACCGAGTCCAGGACGAAGCGCACCGGCCCGACGCTGTGGCCGATGACCCACTCGGCGACCTCCTGCCCGATCCCCTGCCCCATCGCGGCGGGGTCGATCAGGCCGGTCGCCGTGCGGGTGCCGTCGGAGCTGACTCCGATGGCGGCCGCCGCCACGATGTCGCCGAGCTCGTCCCGACCGCAGATCGACAGGTCGGTCAGATAGCTGTCACGCAGGTGCTGCGGGTCGGCGAGGTCGGGCAGCCCGCCGTCGCGCTCGAGACAGGCCCTCCCGAGGCGGACGAGCGAGTCGATGTCGTCCGCGGTCGTGGGCGACCACTCCAGTACGCTCACGGGTCAGCCGCCGCGGGCCGCGCGCAGGGCGGTGCGCACGAGCGGCCACTGGAGCGGCAGCCGGGCGAGGGTCCCCGCGAAGAAGGCCGTGGCCTGCGGCGTGCCCTTGCGCTGGGCCCGTCGGCCGTGGTCGACGCTCATCTGCACGTTGGCCGGCAGCACACCGAGGAGCAGTGCGGCGCTCGCCCAGCCCGCCGCCGGGCGCGTGGCCGGCACGAGCAGCCCTGCGCCGCAGGCGATCTCGGCGACGCCCGAGACGAGCACGAGCTCGCGGGCGCGTCCCCTCAGGGGCGCGGGGATGATCGGCTCGTAGACCTCGGGGCGCACGAGGTGCAGCACCCCGCCGCCGACGAGAAGGGCAGCCAGGCCGGCCGTGGGCAGGTCGGGTCGGGTCATCGGGTCTCCTCCTAGAAGATCTGGCGCAGGTTGACCCGCGACAGGTCGAGCAGCTCGTCGCCGCGGCCGGACATCACGGTGCGCAGGGCATAGAGCGTGAAGCCCTTGACCTGCTCGGCGGAGATCGCCGGCGGGATCGTCAGCTCCTGCCGCTCGGTGACGACGTCGACGAGGGCCGGTCCGTCGTGGGCGAAGGCCTCCCGCAGGCTGCCCTCGAGGTCCTCGGCCTCCGTGACCCGCCAGCCCTTGATGCCGCAGGCCTCGGCGACCTGCGAGAAGTCGGGGTTGTCGAGGTCGGTGCCGAAGCCCGGCAGACCGGCGGCCTTCATCTCCAGCTCGACGAAGTTGAGCGACGAGTTGTTGAGCACGACGATCTTGATCGGCAGGTCGTGCTGGCGCACCGTGAGCAGCTCGCCCATGAGCATCGCCAGGCCGCCGTCGCCGCTCAGCGTGACGACCTGGCGCTCCGGCTGGGCGAGCTGGGCACCGACGGCCTGCGGCACGGCATTGGCCATCGACCCGTGGATGAAGGAGCCGATGAGCCGGCGGTCTCCCCGGCACTCGAGGTAGCGGGCGGCGTAGACGACCGGCGAGCCGACGTCGGGGATGAAGACCGCGTCGTCGGAGGCGATCTCGTCGACGAGCCGGGCGAGGTACTGCGGGTGGATCGCCTGGTGCTTGCGGCCCCCGAGCAGCCCCTTCTTCGGCGGCTCGGCCAGCTCGTCGAGCTTGTCGCGGGTCTTGCGGTAGTGCTTGACCGAGTCCTCGAGGTGCTTGCGGTCGCTCGCCGGCTGCAGCAGCGGCAGCAGGGCCCGCACCGTGTCGCCGACGTCGCCGACGAGCCCGAGGTCGAGGGGCACCCGCCGCCCGAGGTGCTCACCGCGCAGGTCGACCTGGATGTAGGTCGCGTCCTGCGGGTAGAACTGCCGGTACGGGAAGTCGGTGCCGAGCATGAGCACGGTGTCGGCCTCGTCCATCGCGCGGTAGCCCGACGCGAAGCCGAGCAGCCCGGTGAGCCCGACGCGAAGGGGTTGTCCCCCTCGATCTCCTGCTTCGAGCGAAGGGTGTGCACCACCGGTGCCGCGAGCACGTCCGCGAGGGCGAGGACGTCGGCCTTCGCACCGGCGGCGCCGGCGCGACGAGCAGGGTGGTCCGGCGCGAGGCCGCCGAGCAGCTG
>NZ_JBNFOF010000106.1:0-10561 GCF_057364645.1 Janibacter sp. CFPM2_SD2 | reverse complement strand
GCTCGCGGCCGTCGGCCGGCGAGCTCTCGGGACGGCGCGGTGTGGCCGTCGACATCCTGCCGGCCGACCTGTCCGACCGGGCGCAGCTCGAGCGGGTCGCCGAGCGGCTGCGTGACGCGTCGCGACCGGTCGACCTGCTCGTCAACAACGCCGGGTATTCGCTCAACTCGCGCTTCGTCGACGGCGCGTCGAGGCCGAGGAGCAGCTGCTCGACGTGCTCGTGCGCGCCGTGCTCGTCCTCAGCCACGCGGCGGCGACCGCGATGGTTGGGCGGGGGAGCGGGCGGATCATCAACGTCTCGTCGGTCGCCGGCCTGAGCGCGAGCGGCACCTATGCCGCGGCGAAGTCCTATGTCACGACCTTCACCGAGTCCCTCTCCGGGCAGCTCGCCGGCACCGGGGTGCAGGTCATGGCGCTGCTGCCGGGCTACGTGCGCACCGAGTTCCACGAGCGGGCGGGCATCGACAAGGGCGAGCGGTCGGGGCCCTTCTGGCTCGACGCCGGCGACCTCGTGCGCCAGGCCCTCGCCGACTCCGAGCGCGGGCGGGTCGTCTCTGTGCCCAGCGCGCAGTACAAGGCGATCGTCGCCGTGGCCCGCCACCTGCCGCGCGCCATCGTGCGCAACCCGCGCATCACGGCGCTGCACCGCAAGCCGGACTGACCTCCCCTTCGCCGGAGACCGCAGTGACGGGGCCCAGCCCAACCCTGCAAAACCCTAGGGTTTTGCGTTCTGAACTTCGCAGAACCCTAGGGTTGTGCAGAGTTCAGAGGGGGCCGAGGACGGCGGCGGGGTCGGTCGGGAGGTCGAGCGTCTCGAGGACCTCGAGCAGCGCCCGCTCCTCGAAGCGGAAGTGCGACTCCATGATCGCGCCGAGCCCCTCGACGTGCGAGCGCACCACGTCGGGTGGGGCGTCGCGGTCGAGCGCCGCCTCGAGCCCGCCGATGAGGTGACTCATCATCGAGTGGTCCTGGGTGAGCTTG
This sequence comes from Janibacter sp. CFPM2_SD2, assembly GCF_057364645.1. NCBI lineage: Bacteria > Bacillati > Actinomycetota > Actinomycetes > Micrococcales > Intrasporangiaceae > Janibacter > Janibacter sp. CFPM2_SD2. Next base: position 9,580 of record NZ_JBNFOF010000106.1, on the reverse strand, counting down.
CGCAGCGTCTCGGCGAGCTCGGGGTGCGCGGCGGCGACCGCGGGGAAGAGGTGACGGTCCTCCCCTTCGTGATGGCGGGTGAGGGCCGTGCAGAACCCGCGGCAGTACAGCAGCAGGTCACGGGCGGCGGCGGGGTCGGTCCCGGCCGTGCGCACGAGCTCGAGGGCCTCGCGGAGGCGGCGGTGGACCGCCCGCAGCTCGTGTGCCCAGGCGATGATCCGGATGTGCTCGCCCTCAGTCATGCGAGGGCGAAGGGTGGGGTGCGCGCATCGCGCGTCCTCCTTCGGGTGCGGCGCCTCCATGCTTGGCACGGTCTGCCACCGGCACGCGACGCTGGCGCCAACGTAGTCCATAGACTGCGGGCGTGACTGACATCGCCGCCGACCGCGCCCGCCTGCTCGAGATCGTCAAGGACAAGGCCATCGTCCACGGACGCGTGACCCTCTCCTCCGGCAAGGAGGCCGACTACTACGTCGACCTGCGCCGCATCACCCTCGACGGCGAGGCCTCCCCGCTCGTCGGCCGCGTCATGCTCGACCTGGTCTCCGACCTGGACTTCGATGCCGTCGGCGGGCTGACCCTCGGCGCCGACCCGGTCGCCACGTCGATGCTCCACGCCACCGCGGCGAAGGGGGAGCGGCTGGACGCCTTCGTGGTGCGCAAGGCGGGCAAGGCGCACGGCCTGCAGCAGCGCATCGAGGGCCCGTCGATCTCCGGTCGCCGTGTCCTGATCGTCGAGGACACCTCGACGACGGGCAACTCGCCGCTCGAGGCCGCCAATGCCGCCCGCGAGGCGGGCGCCGAGGTCGTCGCCGTCGCGACGATCGCCGACCGGGCGACCGGTGCGGCGGAGAAGTTCGCCGAGGCGGGCCTCGAGTACCGCCACGTCTTCGGGCTCGAGGAGCTCGGGCTCGCCTGAGCCGGCACGTCGGTCCGGTCTGGGGAAAGCAGGCCGAAGAGGTTAGGCTCTCCTAAGTCAGTCGATTCCGGCACCAGGAGAGTCATGAAGATCGCCGAGCTCAAGGACCGCGTCGTCCTCGGCGCCGCCCGCGCCTACGCGCGCCGCACGATGGCCGACTACGCGGAGCGTCCGGAGGAGTCGCAGTTCACCGTCACGGTGTCGCGGGTCGTCGACCTCAACCCGGTCATGCGCCGGATCACCCTGAGCGCGCCGGAGCTGACCCGCTACGAGCTGCTCGGCCCGGACGAGTACTTCGGCCTGCTCATGCCCGGCGCCGACGGCCGGCTGCACCTGCCCGACCCCGAGCGGACCAATGTGCGCACCGCCATCGCCGACATGCCCGAGAGCGAGCAGCCGGGCCTGCGCTGGTACACCGTGCGCGCGCTGCGTCGTGACGAAGGGGAGCTCGACGTCGACATCGTCACCCACGGTGACTCCGGGCCGGGTTCGGCGTGGGCGACGACGGCCGCCGTGGGCGACACCGCCGGCTTCCGCTCCGGTGGCGCGCTGTACTCGACGTGGGACGCGCCCCGTCAGCTGATCGTGGCGGACGAGACGGCCGTGCCTGCGCTGCTCGCGATCCTCGAGGAGCGCTTCCGCCGGGGCCTGCCGGGTCTCGGCGAGGGCATCGAGGCGCATGTCGAGGTCGGCTCCCGCGTGGTGCTCGACGGGCTCGAGCTCCCGGCCGCGGTGACCGTCCACGAGCGGGGCGGCGCCGCGCCCGGCACCGCCGTGCTCGCCGCCCTCGCGACCGCTCCGGACCTGACCGCCGACCTGGACTACGCGTGGCTGTGCGGGGAGTCGGGGCTGGCGACCTCCCTTCGTCGTCACCTCGTGCAGGAGGTCGGGATGGACAAGCGGGCCATCACCTTCTCCGGCTACTGGAAGCTCGGCGCCGCCCGCGGCTGACCCCGCCCAGCTGACAGCACTTCGAGACGGTCGCTTCGCGACCGCCCACGCGGAGCGTGGGACCCACTCAGGGACCGGAAGGGGCACGGCAGATAGCGTGGCGACCATGGAGCCGCACCTCGTCGCCCTGGATGTCGACGGCACGATCGTCACCCACGCCGGAGAGCTCGGGGAGCGCACGCGCGACGCGATCCGCGCCGTCTCCGACGCCGGGCACGAGGTCGTCATCTCGACCGGCCGCTCGATCGTCGCGACCCTGCCGGTCCTGCGGGCGCTCGATCTCAGCCACGGGTTCGCCGTGTGCTCCAACGGCGCCGTGACGATCCGCCTCGACCCGACCGCCCCCGACGGCTACACCATCGACGAGACGGTGACCTTCGACCCGCGGCAGGCGCTCACCCTCGTCATGGAGCACGCGCCGCACATCCTCGTCGCGGTCGAGGAGGTCGGCGTCGGCTTCAAGGTGGCCCGGCCCTACCCCGAGGGCGTGCTGCAGGGCGAGCAGGTCGTCGTCCCCTTCGAGGAGCTCGTCTCCCGCCCGACGACCCGCGTGACCTTCCACGACCCCGAGGGCCAGAGCGAGGACTTCCTCGAGCTCGTCGAGCGGATCGGGCTGCACGGCGTGAGCTATGCCGTCGGCTACACCGCGTGGCTCGACCTGGCGCCCGAGGGCGTGTCCAAGGGGTCGGCCCTCGAGCTCGTCCGCCGCAAGCTCGGGATCGAGCCCTCGCACACCTTCGCCGCCGGAGACCAGCGCAACGACCTCGAGATGCTGCGCTGGGCGGCCGGGGCGTCGCCATGGGCGCGCCCCGCCGGAGGTGGTCGCCGCCGCCGACGAGACCACCGGGCCCGTCGACGACGACGGTCTCGCAGACGCCCTTCGCCCGCTCTACTGACCGGGGGGCACATCGGGGGCATCATGTCCTCGTGAGCCACTCTCCTGATCTCGGCGACGCCCGTGACGCCGCCACCGATGCCGCTCGCAAGGTCGGCGACCACCCCGCCCTCGAGACGCTGGCCCGCGTCGGTTTCGTCGTCTCGGGGCTCCTGCACATCGTCCTCGGGTGGACCGCCGGTCGGGTCGGCTGGGGCGGCGGTGGCCAGGCCGACCAGTCCGGCGCCCTGGCGACCCTCGCGAGCAACCCCGCGGGCACCGTCCTCATGTGGGTCATCGTCGTCGGGCTCGCCGCCCTCGTGCTGTGGCAGCTGGCCGTCGCGGTCGGTCCCAGCGTCGGCGAGAGCGGTGCGGCCGACCGGGTGAAGGCCGTCGGCAAGGCGCTCGTCTACGCCGCGATCGCCTGGACCGCAGCGCAGTTCGCCGTCGGCTCCGGCTCGTCGTCCTCCTCGGAGCAGTCCTCCCAGGACGTCACCGCGACCCTGATGAAGGCGCCCGCCGGCCAGGTCCTCGTCGGTGCGGTGGGTGTCGCGGTCATCGCCGTCGGCGGCTACCACGTCTACAAGGGCGTGACCCGCACGTTCCTCGACGACCTCGAGGAGCACCCCGGGCGCCTCGCGACGGTGGCCGGCATGGTCGGCTACCCGGCGAAGGGAGGCGTCCTCGCCCTCGTCGGTGCCTTCTTCGTCATCGCCGCCGTCCAGCACCAGTCCTCGGAGGCCGACGGTCTCGACGGCGCCCTGAAGTCCCTGCGCGACGAGCCCTTCGGCCCCGCGCTGCTCACCGTCGTCGCGGCCGGTCTCGTGGCCTTCGGCCTCTACTGCTTCGCCCGGGCACGTCACCAGCGGATCTGACCTCCCCTTCGGCAAACCGGTTGCCGGGCGAAGGGGGAGTCCCTACCCTTGTCGGGTCCGACCGGTCGGTGACAGCGCCCGGTCCCCCCGACCAGAGGTGATGACCCGCCTGATGCGGCACCAGATCTCCCGCGACTGACCAGCGCGACCGACCGCGGCCCACGCACCGCGAGTCCCGTCGGCGTGCGCTCGCCGCCACGGCAGGAGATCACCCATGTCAGCACCCACCACCGGGGCCGACGCCCTCGTCACCCTCACCCACCTCACCCTCGACTGGCCCGACGGCACCCGTGCCCTCGACGACGTCAGCGGGTCCTTCGGCCACGGCCGCACCGGCCTCGTCGGGCGCAACGGCTCCGGCAAGACCACCCTGCTGCGCCTCATGGCCGGCGAGCTCGCCCCGACCTCCGGCGCCGTGCACGTCGCGGGCACGGTCGCCACGCTGCCGCAGCAGCTCGGCCTCGACACCACGCGCACCGCGGCCGAGGCGCTCGGCATCGCGCCCGTGCTGGCAGCGATCGGCGCCATCGAGGCCGGGTCGCTCGACCAGGCGAACTTTGATGTGGCAGAAGGCCGCTGGGGCATAGAGGCCGAGGCCATGTCGACCCTCGCCGCCCTCGGCCTGCCCGCAGGGCCCGACCTGCTCGACCGTCGGCTCGGCACGCTCTCGGGAGGTGAGGTCGTCACCGTCGGGCTCGCCGCCCTCCAGCTGCAGCGGGCCGATGTCGCGCTGCTCGACGAGCCGACGAACAACCTCGACCGGGCCGCCCGCGACCGGCTGGTCGCGGCGATCGACGCGTGGCCGACGCATCGGTCGCTCGTCGTCGTCAGCCACGACACCGAGCTCCTCGCGCACGTCGACCGCATCGTCGAGGTGCACGGGCGGGAGCTGCGGAGCTTCGACGGGCCGTGGTCGGTCTACCGCGCGGCGATCGACGCCGAGCAGCAGGCGGCCGCCGACGCCGTGCAGGCCGCAGAGCAGGACCTGCGTCGGCAGAAGCGCGATCGCATCGAGGCCGAGCTCAAGCTCGCGGGCCGGCAGCGCATCGCCGACCGCGACTACGCGAGCAAGCGCGCGCCCAGGATCGTCATGAAGACCTGGGGCATGCAGGCGGAGAAGTCCGCCGCCAAGCACCGCGACATCCACGACGACCGGCTCCAGCGGGCCGAGTCCTCGCTCGCCGACGCCGAGGCGCGGGTCCGCGAGGACCGTTCGGTGCGCATCGAGCTACCCGCGACGCGGGTGCCGGCAGGGCGCACCGTGCTCACCCTGCAGCCCGTCGCGCCCGACGCGGCGGTGCCGGGGAGCAGGTGCGGGGGACCCCCTTCGTCCCGTCGTGGTCCGCGGGCCGGAGCGAATCGCCCTGACCGGGCCCAACGGCGCCGGCAAGACCACCCTGCTGCGAGAAGTCCTCGGCCTGCCCGTGGCGGTGGAGCCGGTGGCGAGGTGCGTCGGGCGCATCGACGAGGTCGGTCACCTGCCGCAGCGGATCGAGCTCGACGACGAGCTGACGATCCTCGAGACGGTCCGGGCGGCTGCGCCGACGGTGCCGCCGCAGCAGGTGCGGGCGTCGTTGGCGCGCTTCCTCTTCCGGGGCGCGCTCGCGGAGCGGCGGGTCGCGGGCCTGTCCGGCGGCGAACGCTTCCGCGTGGCGCTGGCCAGCGTGCTGCTCGCGGACCCGGCGCCGCAGCTCGTGGTGCTCGACGAACCGACCAACAGTCTCGACGTCGACAGCGTCGACCAGCTCGTCGACGCCCTCGCGGCCTACGAGGGCGCGCTCCTCGTCGTCAGCCACGACGAGGACTTCCTCGGCCGGCTCGGTCTCACCCGCCGCTGGGAGATTCGCGACGGCCGGCTCGCCGACGCCGCCGCCAACCCTGCAGGACCCTAGGGTTTTGCAGAGTTAGGGGCTGCCAAATCTGCAAGACCCTAGGGTTTTGCAGAGTTGGGGCGAAGGGGGAGAGCGGCCAGGGCGAGGATCGCAGCCGCGGCGCCGAAGCCCAGCCCCATGGCGACGTCGGTGACGTAGTGGACGCCGAGCAGGATGCGGTCGGCGGCGGTGAGGATGACGGCGAGCAGCGCGAGCAGCGCTGTGCCCCAGCGGATCCAGACCCGCTCGGCGGCCCGGGCGAGGGCGATGAGCAGCACCGCGCCGAGCGCGATGTTGGTCGCGTGCCCGCTGGGATAGCTGAAGCTGCCGACCTCGAGCACCGCCTGCGCCGGTCGTGGTCGCTCGACGATCTCCTTGGCCACCGCACCGAGCGCCCACCCGACGAGGCCGATCGCCATGACGACCACCCCGGCCCGGGGCGTGATCCGGCGCCGCAGCACGAGTGCGCGGCGGCGATCGCCACGATCGGGTGCACCACCCACGGTCCGCTGAGGTCGGACCACACGCGCGCCGCCTCGGCCAGGCCGTCGTGGTCGGCGAGCAGGGCGACGGCCCGGGAGGCACTCCCTTCGTCCAGCTCGCGCAGCGCCGACGAGGGGATGATCACCCACTCGCCCAGCGCAGCGACGAGCAGCATGACGGCGACCATCACGGCCACCGCCACGACGACGCGAAGGGGGGACACGTGGCGGTCGGTCGGCATCCAGCGATTGTGCGGCATGCTGGACCCGCCATGTCCGATCTCGTCATCACCTCGCCGGCCAACCAGCGCCTCAAGGACCTCGTGACCCTGCGTCGCCGTCGCGCCCGCGAGACCACCGGGACCACCCTCGTCGAGGGGCTCGAGGAGACCACCCTCGCGCTCGACGCCGGTGTCCGCCCCTTCACGGTCTTCCACTGCCCCGAGCTCATGCTCGACCCCGACGTCGGGGCGGCGCTCGTCGAGCGCGCCCGCGGCCTCGGGGCCGAGGTCGTCGAGCTCGGGCGCACCGCCTTCGACAAGGTCGCCTACCGCGAGGGGCCCGACGGCATCCTCGCCAAGGTGCCCACCCCCGGGCTGGGCCTCGACGAGGTCGACCTGCCGGACGACGCCCTCGTCCTGCTGTGCGAAGGGGTGGAGAAGCCGGGCAACCTCGGCGCCATGCTGCGCACCGCCGACGCGGCGGGTGTCGCGCTCGTGCTCTCGGCCGACCCGGTGACCGACTGGGGCAACCCCAACGTCATCCGCTCGAGCAAGGGCACGGTCTTCTCGGTGCCGGTCGCGGCGCGAGCACCGACGTGGGCGTGGCCTGGCTCGCCGAGCACGGGGTCGCGGTCGTCGCGACGACCCCCGACACCGACGTCGAGCACACCGACGCCGATCTCACCGGTGCCGTGGCCGTCGCGGTCGGCTCGGAGAAGTACGGCCTGACCGACGCCGCGCTCGCGCGGGCCCAGCACCGCGTACGGATCCCCATGGTGGGACAGGCGAACTCGCTCAACGTCGCCACCTCGGCGGCGATCGTCGTCTACGAGGCCGTGCGCCAGCGGCGGGCCGGCTGACGCCGGCCCGGCCGCCCCCCCTTCGGCACGCTCGTCGCACCCCCGTGCCACCCCGATTACGGGGCGGGCGCTGCCCTGTGCCACGATGCCTGCATGCGCGTTGACCACGTCTCCTATGCTGCAGACCAGTCCGGTGTCAAGGCCACGGCCGAGCGCCTCGGCGATGCCCTGGGCGTCACTCCCGTCGACGGGGGCATCCACCCGCGCTTCGGCACGCGCAACATGATCCTGCCGCTCGCCCACGAGCGCTACGTCGAGATCGTCGAGGTCCTCGACCACCCGAGTTCCGACAAGGCGCCCTTCGGCCAGGTCGTGCGCGCCCGCTCCGAGGCCGGCGGCGGCTGGATGGGCTGGGTCATCCGCGTCGACGACGAGATCGAGAAGGTCGAGCAGCGCCTCGACCGCAAGGCCGTCGACGGCAACCGTCGCCTCTCCGACGGCCGCGAGTTCCTCTGGAAGCAGATCGGCATCAAGGGCACCATCGCCGACCCGCAGCTGCCCTTCTTCGTCAAGTGGGGCGAGGGCTCGCCGCACCCGTCGCAGGAGGCGGCGACCGACGTCACCATCGCCTCGCTCATGATCGCCGGCGACCCGGCCCGCGTCACCGACTGGCTCGGTGGGCGCACGCCGGAGGAGACCTCGTCGGTCATCACCTTCGACTTCGTCGCGCCGCACGGCACGCCCGGCCTGCTGTCGGTCACCTTCAACACCCCGGGTGGTCCGGTCACCCTCTGACCGGCACCCCATGGCCTGGTCGGAGCGCGTCGGCGACTTCTTCGCCCTCGACGACGACTGGGTCCGCCCCGGCGGCACGATCAGTCGCGGGGACCTCCTCTTCACCGTCGCTGTCGTCGCGGCCTCGCTCTTCGTCCTCGAGCTGATGCGCGCGCTCGGCGGGCTCGTCGAGATCGACGCCCCGCGCTGGCAGCAGTGGCTCTACACCGCGGTCCCCGCGCTCTTCCTGCTCACCCGGCGACGCTTCCCGCTCGCCACCGTCATCGGCGGCTCCGTCGCCTACTGGGCGATCTCGACGCTCGAGCCGCTCATGGCGAGCCTGCTGTCGACGCAGATCGCCTACTTCCTCGTCGTCCTCGGTGGCGTCGCGTGGGCGAGGAACCGTCGCGCGATGGCCCTCGTCTACTCGGTGATCATCTTCGCGATGGGTCTCTGGCTGGTCTGGGGGATCGCCGTCGGCCAGGTCCTCGGCGACATGGTGGAGGCGAGCGACCCCGACGCGTGGGTCCCGGCGACCGTCGCCGCCCCGCTCATGCTCGGGGCCATCAACGTCCTGTACTTCGGCGGAGCCGTCCTCGGCGGGCAGGTCGCCTGGCGATCCGCACGGCAGCGCGCGCACCTCGAGCAGCAGACCGTCACGATCAGCGAGCAGACCGAGCAGCTGCGCGAGGCGGCCGTCATCGACGAACGGCTGCGCATCGCCCGCGAGCTGCACGACGTCGTCGCCCACCACGTCTCCGGGATCGGGGTGCAGGCGGCCGCGGCCCGTCGGGTCATGGACCGTGACCCCGAGGCGGCGAAGGGGGCGCTCGCCCGGATCGAGGGTGGCAGCCGCGACGCCGTCACGCAGATGCGTGGGCTCCTCGGCACGCTGCGGATGCGAGAGTCCCCGGCCGCCGCGGACGGCCACGCCCCGGAGCCGACGCTCGGCGACATCGCCGAGATGGCGCAGGCCCGCAGCGGGTCGGGTCTGACCGTGGTCCACGAGGTCGTCGAGGCCCGCGAGGGTGACGTCGACGCCGTGCCGGCATCGATCGGGCACTCCCTCTACCGCACCGCCCAGGAGGCGCTGACCAATGTCACGAAGCACTCGACCGCCCGCACCGCGCGGGTGACCGTGCGCGTCGACGGCGAGCACGCCGAGGTCGAGGTCACCGACGACGGCCGGCCGCTCCCGGGCACCTCCGGCACCGGCATGGGTCAGCTCGGCATCCGCGAGCGGGTCCAGTCGCACCACGGGAGCGTCGAGATCGGGCCGCGACCGCTGGGTGGCTATCGGGTCCGGGCGCGGATCCCCCTTCGCTCCGAGGGTGCGCGATGAGCCTGCCTCCGCCCGCAGGGGGCGGGGCCGGCGGGCGGCTGCGGGTGCTGCTCGTCGACGACCAGCCGATCATCCGGTCGGGCTTCGCGATGATGCTCTCGGTCGAGGACGACCTCGAGGTCGTCGGTGAGGCGTCCGACGGGCGGCAGGCGGTCGAGATGGCCCGGGAGCAGCGGCCCGATGTCATCGTCATGGACGTGCAGATGCCGGTCATGGACGGCATCGCCGCAACCCGGGAGATCGTCCCCGCGGGGCTCGGGCGGGTCATCATCCTGACGACCTTCGACGCCGACAGCTATCTCTTCGACGCGCTGGAGGCCGGGGCGAGCGGGTTCCTGCTCAAGAACGCCGAGGCCGACCAGCTCGTCGACGCCCTGCGCGCCGTCGGGCACGGGCACGCGCTGCTCGCCCCCGAGGTGACCCAGCGGGTCATCGCGCAGATGACCGCGCCCGCCGCCGGCAGCGGGCCCG
>NZ_JBNFOF010000105.1:0-10609 GCF_057364645.1 Janibacter sp. CFPM2_SD2 | reverse complement strand
GGCAGGCTGCTGGCTCCCGGACGATGCGGGCGGTGGCGGCGGAGGACCGGCGGGAGCGGGGGGCTGCCCGGCGGGCGGAGGAGGCGGCGTGGAGCTCATGGCCGCCACGGTAGTGCGGCAACGGCCTCGCGTCGGTGGGGAGGACTACCCATCCAACGGTCTGGATATGGTGGAAGACGTGACTTCTTCGACTCCCTCCTCCGAGCGCATCGTTTGGATCGACTGCGAGATGACCGGCCTCTCCCTCGAGCACGACGCCCTCATCGAGGTCGCGGCCCTGGTCACCGACTACGAGCTCAACCAGCTCGACGAGGGCATCGACATCGTCGTCCGCCCGCCCGAGGCGGCGCTAACGCAGATGAACGACTTCGTCCGCGACATGCACACGACCTCGGGACTGCTCGACGTGCTGGCCGAGGGCACGACCCTCGCCGAGGCCGAGGAGGCCGTCCTCGCCCACATCAAGGAGCACGTCCCCGACGCCGGCAAGGCACCGCTCGGCGGCAACAGCGTCGCGACCGACCGCGCCTTCCTCGTGCGGGACATGCCGGCCCTCGAGGCACCTGCACTACCGGATGATCGACGTCTCCTCGATCAAGGAGCTCTCGCGCCGCTGGTACCCGCGGGCGTACTTCGCCTCCCCGGACAAGAACGGCGGCCACCGCGCCCTCGCCGACATCACGGAGTCGATCGCCGAGTTGCGCTACTACCGCGAGGCGGTCTTCCGCCCCCAGCCCGGTCTCGAGACGGCCGAGCTCAAGGAGATCGCCGCGCGCCACCAGGTCGGCTGACCGGGCACGGGCCTCGCGTCATTACGGGCGGTCGCGGCGCCGGCACCACGCGGCGAAGAGCGCGCCGGAGACGTTGTGCCACACCGAGAAGACCGCGCCCGGCAGGGCCGAGAGCGGCTCCATGTACTGCGCGGCCAGGCCCGCAGCGAGACCGGAGTTCTGCATGCCCACCTCGATGGCGGTCGTGCGCCGAGCGGGCACCGGGAGCCGGGACACCCTGGCGGCCAGGTAGCCCAGGCCCATGCCGAGCACGTTGTGCACGACGACGGCCAGGAGCACGAGGGGACCCGCGGTGAGCATCGCGTCGGCGCTGCCCGAGACGACGATCGCCACGATGACCGAGATCGCGGCCACCGACAGCCACGGCAGGGCCGGCAGGAGCGCCTCGGCGAGCGGCGCGAGCAGCAGGCGCACGACGAGACCGGCGAGGACCGGCAGCAGGACGATCGTGACGATGGTGCGGGCCATGCCGGCTCCGTCGAGGGGCATGTAGCGCCCGGCCAGCCACAGGGTGAGCAGCGGCGTGAGGAAGGGCGCGAGCAGCGTCGAGACCGAGGTCATCGTCACCGACAGCGCCACGTCACCGCGGGCGAGGTAGGACACGACGTTGGACGCCGTCCCCCCGGGTGCGCAGCCGACGAGGATGACACCGGCGGCCAGGGCGGGCGGCAGGCTGAGCACCGTCACCACGAGCACGGCGACCAGCGGCATGATGACGTACTGCGCGACGACCCCCAGCAGCACCGGCAGCGGGCGCCGCAGGACGAGGCCGAAGTCGACGGGCCGCAGCGTCAGGCCCATCGTGAACATCACCAGCCCGAGCAGCGGGTTGACGAAGGGGGCCGCCCCCGACACCGTGTCGGCGGCCAGGTAGCCGACCACTCCCCCGGCGACGATGAGCAGGGGGAAGACGAGGACGGCGACGTAGCCGCTGCGGTCCTCGGTGGTCGAGGTGACGAGTGGTGCGCTCACGAGCGGCCACCGTACACAGCCGGCAGGTCAGGCGCCGTCCGGCGTCGGACGCTGCTGCACGGGGTCCGGCGCCGGACGCCGGCGGTGCTCAGGCGCTGGCGAGCGACCGCGAGCCCTCGGTCTCGCCCGTGACGACGACGGCCTGGTTGCCGCGCCGACGCTGACCGGTGGCCCAGCCGCCGACGACGACGGCGATGTAGCCGATGAGCATGCCGGCGATGTTGTCGAGGACGTAGTGCCAGCCGAAGTAGATCGTCGCGAGGAAGGTCAGACCGAAGAAGGTCCACGCGGCGATGCGCAGCGGGCGGGTCGAGGCCGTGCGCTGCAGGAAGAGCGCCAGGGCGAAGGTCACCGACACGTGCAGCGACGCGAAGGCCGCAACACCCTGGATGACGTCGCTCGAGCGCGGGTCGGCGAGGAACTCCAGACGGTTGCGCAGGAGCGCGGTCTGCAGCTCACCGACACCCGAGTCGGGCAGGCCGGCGAAGAGGTCGGGCCGCACGTAGACCGGGCCGAGCGCGGGCAGGATGTAGTAGCTCACCGCACCGAGCACCCAGTTGAGGCTGAGCGAGGTGGCGTACCAGGCGCCCACGGACAGGTCGCGACACAGGACGAGGACCGCCATGAGCGAGACCGGAACGAGGGGCAGGTAGAGCAGGTAGACGAAGGAGAGCACCGGGGCCGCGAGGTCCGGCGGCAGGATCGTGTGCAGGACCGCCGCCGGGTCGGCACCGCCGAAGAGCATGCGGTCGAGGTCGAGCAGCTGGTTGTCGAAGAGGACGTCCTGCCGGTAGACCGGCAGCACGCTCTTGAGGTTGCGGTAGCCCACGTAGCAGACGTAGAAGGTGATCAGACCGGTCGCGATGTAGACGATGCGCCGCAGGCTCCACTCGTGGCGGGCGACCTCGGCCATGCCGCGCGGCAGCTCGCGCCACCCGGCGCGGCGCAGGCCCGCGATGACCAGGCCGATGCCGAAGAGCAGGAGGGCGAGTGCGGGGAGGCGCACGTAGGCAGGACCGAGGAATCCCTCGGGGTCCTTGAGCGGGATCCCGAGCGAGTGGGTCCCGACGAGTGCGGTCGCCCCGACGAGGATCGAGACGACCACAGCGACGGTGTAGGGCCAGCTGCGAACGGTCTGCATCCGACCAATAATGGCCTGAAAGGGGCGCGAAGGTTAAATCGACGTGCCGAATAGTGTCCAATCGGTGATGGACGCCACGCTGAGGACCGGGGACGACGAAGGGCCCCGGGACGATCCCCGGGGCCCTTCATCCTTGGGGTGAGTAACGGGACTTGAACCCGCGACACCCGCGACCACAACGCGGTGCTCTACCAGCTGAGCTATACCCACCAAGTGCCACCTCATCGGGCAGCGCGGACCATCGTACCTGCTCCGAGAGGGTGGTCATGACCACCCACCTCCAGCGCCCGCACAGGCCCATCGGGCACGATGGGCAGGTGACGACGACACCCCGGACAGCCACCCCCTTCGCCCGTGCCGCCACCGCGATCCTCGCCCTCGCAGCGCTGCTCGCGACGATGGTGGGCCTGGCCGCCCCCGCCTCGGCGCACGCCCGGCTCGAGGCCTCGAGCCCGAAGGAGGGCTCGACCCTCACCGCGACTCCGCCGGAGATCATGTTGCGCTTCAACGAGCCGATCCAGTCCGGGCTCAACGAGGTGAGCGTGCGCACCGGCTCGACCGACGCGACCGACGGCGACCTCGAGGTCGACGGCGGCACCGTCTACCAGCCGCTGAAGTCCTCGCTGCCGGCCGGCTCCTACACGGTGTCCTACAAGGTCGTCAGCGCCGACGGGCACCCGATCAGTGGGTCCTACTCCTTCACCTACGCCCCGCCCGGTGGCGACACCGGCCCGAGCGGCAGCGAGACGACGAGCGACGGCGGGTCGGGCAGCAGCTCGAGCACCACGTCGGGCAGCGACTCCCCCACCGCCTCGAGTTCCACGGCTCCGACGTCGTCGAGCAGCTCCGCGGGCGAGCCGTCGAGCACCTCGGCGCCGAGCAGCACGACCGAGCCCAGCTCGTCGAGCACCACCTCCTCGTCGACCTCGTCGTCGACGACCTCGGGCGACGGCGAGAGCGAGCCCAGCAGCGCCTCGAGCTCGTCGAGCTCCACCGCCGCGCGTCGAGGGCGACGACGCGAGCAGCGACGGCGGCTTCCCCGCCTGGGGCTGGGCCGTCGTCGTCGGCGCCCTGCTCGTCGTCATCGCCGGCGTCGGGCTGCTCCTGGGCCGCCGGCGCCACGCCGAGGAGGACGAGCAGGTCAACCTCGAGGAGTGGCGCGGCTGACCCGTCGACCCCGGCCGCTCCGGTCGGCCGGGGTGACCGCCCGGGTACGACGAAAGGGCCCCACCGCAGTGCGGCGGGGGCCCTTCGTGGGTGGTGCGCCAACAGGGACTCGAACCCCGAACCCGCTGATTAAGAGTCAGCTGCTCTGCCAATTGAGCTATTGGCGCGCGAGGAGAAACATTAGCACCACGATGGCGGAGGGCGAAATCGACTCCGGGACAGGGCTCTTGGCGCCTCGATCGGCGCCCTGCCGCGGTGCGGTCCACCTCCTGCCACGACGCCGAAGGGGGGTGGCACCGGTCGGTGCCACCCCCCCTTCGTCACTGCCGTGGTGACGTCACCAGGAGCGCTTGGCGCGCTGGCGCTCCCACTTCTTGGCCTTGCGGTTGCTCGAGATGACCTTGAGCACGACGAGGCCGACGACGGCCGCGGCGGCGATCGCGACGCGGTCCATGCGCAGCTCGCCGGACTCGGTGCGGGTCGCGGCGGTGAAGGAGGCCTTGGCCTGCTCCTTCTGCCGGGCGACGACGTTCTTGGGCGCGGCGCGCACGCTCAGCTCGTCGATGGTCTGGGCGAGCCGGTCACGCGTCGTGATGATGTCGTTCTCGAGCTTGGTCATGCTCGGGGTGTCGTTGCTCACGTGGGGGTTCCGTCCTTACTCGATGCCGAGGTCGCGGCGGATGCGGCCACGTGGCCCGTCGCCTTGACGTTGTACTGGGCGTGGGTCACCACGCCGTCCGGTCCGACGACGACCGTCGAGCGGATGACTCCCTCGACGACCTTGCCGTACAACTTCTTCTCACCATAAGCGCCCCAGGCCGTCATCACCGACTTGTCCGCATCGGACAGCAGGGTGATCGTCAGCCCGTCACGCTCACGGAACTTCGCGAGCTTCGCCGGCTGGTCCGGCGAGATGCCGATGACCTCGGTGTCGGCGGCCCGCAGCGCCTCGAGCGAGTCGCTGAAGTCGCACGCCTGCTTGGTGCAGCCGGGGGTCATCGCCGCCGGGTAGAAGTAGACGATGACGCGCTTGCCGCGCAGGTCGCTCAGCGTGACCTGCGCGCCGGTGTCGTCGGGGAGGGTGAAGTCGGGGGCTGCATCGCCCGGGGTGAGTCTCTCGCCCACGGATCGCATCTCCTGTCTCGGCGGAATGCAGTATGGTCACCCCAACCTATCCTCCCAGGGGCAGAGTCACGTAGGAGTGACCTATGCACGTGCCCGATGCTTTCCTCGATGCTCCGACCTCCCTCGCCACGGGGGGTGTGGCGATCGCGGGGGTGGCCCTAGCGCTGCGACGAACCCCGAGCGATCTCGACGACCGGGTGGCCCCGCTCGCCGGTCTCGTCGCCACCTTCGTCTTCGCCGCCCAGATGCTGAATTTCCCCGTCGCCGGCGGCACCTCCGGCCACCTCCTCGGCGGTGCACTCGCGGCAGTCCTCGTGGGACCGTGGACCGCCACCCTGTGCATCACCGTCGTCCTGCTCGTCCAGGCGCTCGTCTTCGCTGACGGCGGCCTCACCGCCCTCGGAACCAACGTCACACTCATGGCGCTCGTCGGCGTGTGGGTCGGCTGGGTCGTCTTCGTCCTCGCGCGACGCCTCCTGCCGGCGCGGCCGGCCAGCATCCCCGTGGCCGCCGCGATCGGCGCCTTTGCGTCCGTGCCCTGCGCCGCGGTCGTCTTCGCCGGGCTCTTCATGGTCGGTGGCACCGCGTCCGTCGACGCCGGCGCCCTGCTCACCGCCATGGTGAGCTGGCACCTGCTCATCGGCCTCGGCGAGGCGGCCATCACCTTCCTCGTCGTCTCGGCGGTCGTCGGGGTGCGGCCTGACCTCGTGCGCGGTGCGGAGCACCTCTCACCCTCGGCACACGTGCCCCGCGAGAGCATGAGAGCGACCCGATGAAGGCCCGCGTCTCGACCCGCGCCCTCGTCCTCGGCGGACTGGTCGTCTGCCTCATCCTCTCCTCCGTCGTGAGCTTCTGGGCCTCCGGGCACCCCGACGGGCTCGAGCACGTGGCCGAGACGCTCGGCTTCGCCGGTGCCGCGGGCGACCACGGCGCATCCGGCTCCCCGTTCGCCGACTACGGGACAAAGGGAATCGGTGACGGCTTCCTCTCCGGCGGTCTGGCGGGGTTTGTGGGCGTGCTACTCACGGGTGCCCTCATGTGGGTCCTGCTCCGACTCGCCCGTCGTCGCGGCTGAGGTGGCCAACCCCCACCGCCACGCGTTGAGCCTGCACTCCCCCACGAGACTCCACGCGTTCCCGGCGCACCTCAAGATCGTCGCGGCGATGCTCTACGTCATCGCCGTCGTGCTCACCCCGCGGGAGGCGGTGTGGGCGCTCGGGCTGCAGGCACTGCTCCTGCTCGGCGTCGTCCTGGTGAGCAGGGTGCCGCTGCGGCACCTCGCTCCTCGGCTGCTCGTCGAGGTGCCTTTCGTCCTCTTCGCCGTACTCATGCCCTTCGTCGCGACTGGCCCCCGCGTCGACGTCGGGCCGCTGTCGCTGTCAGAGGCGGGGCTCTGGGGCGGGTGGAACCTCCTGGTCAAGGGCACACTCGGCGTCGGTGCCTCACTGGTGCTCGCGGCGACGACCACCCCCTCCGACGTCGTCGCCGGGCTGGCTCGGCTACGTCTGCCGGCGCAGCTCGTGCTCATCCTCGGCTTCATGGTCCGCTACACCGAGGTCATCAGCGGGCAGCTGCAGGCGATGCGGGTGGCCCGGGAGTCGCGCGGCTTCAGCGGCCGCGGACTACGCGCGTGGCCAGCGCTCGCGAGCACCGCGGGGTCGCTCTTCGTCCGCAGCTACGAGCGGGGTGAACGCGTGCACCTGGCAATGCTCGCGCGCGGGTTCGACGGACGGACCCACGTCGAGCGGACACCTGTCGCCGGCTCGACGTGGGCCGTGGCGATGCTCCTGCCCGTCGGCGCGACGATCGTCCTCGCGGCTGCGAGGCTGGGCGCATGAGCATTCCCGTCATCGACCTGCGCGGCGTGGATCACGTCTACCCCGATGGGCACCGCGCGCTCGACGGTGTCGACCTGCACGTGCATCCCGGCGAGCGGGTCGCCCTGCTCGGCCCCAACGGCGCCGGCAAGACGACGCTGGTGCTGCACCTCAACGGGATCCTCACCCCGACGAGCGGCTCGATCTCGGTGTCGGGGGTGCCGGTGAGCCACGCGCACCTGCTCGACGTGCGGCGCCGGGTGGGCATCGTCTTCCAGGACCCCGACGACCAGCTCTTCATGACGACGGTGGCCCAGGACGTGGCCTTCGGTCCGCACAACCTCGGGCTGCCCGCTGCCGAGGTCGAGGCGCGGGTGCACGAGGCGCTCTCCGCGGTCAGGATGCTCGAGGTCGCCGACCGGCCCCCGCACCACCTGTCCTTCGGGCAGAAGCGGCGCGTCGCGGTCGCGACCGTGCTCGCGATGCGACCGGAGATCCTCGTGCTCGACGAGCCGAGCAGCAACCTCGACCCGGCCTCGCGTCGCGAGCTCGCCGAGATCGTCGACGGCCTCGACATCACGGTGCTCATGGTGACGCACGACCTGCCGTACGCCCTCCAGCTGTGCGAGCGCTCGGTCGTGCTCTCCGAAGGGAGGATGGTCGCCGACGCCGCGACGCGCGAGGTGCTCTCGGACGGCGAGCTCATGGCGGCGCACCGGCTGGAGCTGCCCTACGGCTTCGACCCGCGGTCGGTGCCGGGGCGCACGCGCGGCTGACCGGTGCGATCAGTCGCTGACGCCGACGAGGGTCGGCTCGAGGACGATCTCGCTGCGCAGGCTCTGCGCGATGAAGCACTCGCGGTGGGCGACCTCGACGAGCCGCTCGACCTTCGCACGGGGGGCGGGGCTGCCGAGGGTGATGTGCGGGCGCAGGACGATGCGCGTCACCCACATCGGGCGCTCCCCCTCGCGCATCTCCCCCACTGCCTCGTCCGTGTAGTCGACGACGTCGAGGCGGGCCCGGGCGGCGACGGCGAGAAAGGAGAGCATCTGGCAGCTGCTCGCCGCCGCGACGAGGAGCTGCTCGGGGTTGGGCAGGGATGCATCGCCCCGGAAGGCGACGTCGCTGCTCGCCCGCGTCGTCGTCGACGCCATCGTCAGCTCGTGCTCGCGGGAGTAGTCGTCGTAGCCGACGCCCGTCGAGCCCGACCAGGCGAGGGTCGTGGTGAAGGAGTGGTCGCTCACCCGCCTAGACTGCCTGACCGAGCCGAAGTGGCGGAATTGGCAGACGCGCGTGGTTTAGGTCCACGTGCCCACGGGCGTGCGGGTTCAAGTCCCGCCTTCGGCACCCCACCCAACGTCAACCACAGGTTGTGAGTGAGCGTCCTGAACTCTGCAAGACCTAGGGTTTGCACGAGATCGGGTCAGGCCAGGTGCTCGCGCAGCAGCGGCACCATGGCGCGGAAGGCGCGGCCGCGGTGGCTGATCGCGTTCTTCTCCACGTCCGTGTACTGCGCCAGGGTGCGGGTGTCGCCGTCGGGACGGAAGATCGGGTCGTAGCCAAACCCGTTGTCCCCCACCGGCTCCCGCACGACGACGCCGGGGACCTCCCCTTCGCTCGTCACGGTGGTGCCGCCGGGGATCGCGAGGACCGCGGCGCAGCGGAAGGCCGCCCGGCGGTGCTCGTCGGGCACGTCGGCGAGCTGGTCGAGCAGGAGCTGGAGGTTGCGGCGGTCCTTCTCGGCCCGGGGCAGGTCCGCACCGTCGTGCAGACCCGACCACCGCGCCGAGAAGATGCCCGGGCTGCCGCCGAGCACCTCGACGGCCAGGCCGGAGTCGTCGGCGAGCGCGGGCAGCGAGGTGCGCATCGCGACGTGCTCGGCCTTGAGGCGCGCATTGCCGGCGAAGGTCACCTCGGTCTCCGGGATCTCGCCGACCTCGGGGAAGGTGGCCATCGAGACGATCTCGAGGCCGAGATCAGCCTCGCCGAGGATCTGGTGCAGCTCGTGGACCTTGTGCTCGTTGTGCGTCGCGAGGACGACTCGCTGGGTCACAGCACGCGCTCCCGGGGGGTCTCGGCGAGGGCTTCCTGCTGCTTGGCGGTGAGCGCGGCGCAGCCGGTGGTCGCGAGGTCGAGCAGCTCACCGAGCAGCGCCCGGTCGAAGGGAGCGCCCTCCGCCGTGCCCTGCACCTCGATGAACTCGCCGGTGCCGGTCATGACGACGTTCATGTCCGTCTCGGCGGTGGAGTCCTCGGGGTAGTCGAGGTCGCAGACCGCGCGGCCGTCGACGACGCCGACCGAGACCGCGGCGAGCGAGCCGGTGAGCGGCGTCGCGCCGGCCGGGATCAGGCCACGGCTGCGGCGTCCTCGACGGCGTCGACGAGGGCGACGTAGGCGCCGGTGATGGCCGCCGTGCGGGTGCCGCCGTCGGCCTGCAGGACGTCGCAGTCGAGGACGATCGTGTTCTCCCCCAACGCCTTGGTGTCGATGACGGCGCGCAGGCTGCGGCCGATGAGGCGGGAGATCTCGTGGGTGCGACCGCCGACCTTGCCCTTGCGCGAGTCGCGCCCGCTGCGGGTGTTGGTCGAGCGCGGCAGCATCTCGTACTCGGCGGTGACCCAGCCGGTGCCCTGGCCCTTGAGCCAGCGCGGCACCCCCGCCTCGAAGCTCGCGGCGACGAGCACCCGGGTGCGGCCGAACTCCACGAGCACCGAGCCCTCGGCGTGGTCGAGCCAGTTGCGGGTGATGCGCACCTCGCGCAGCTGCTCGGGGGTGCGTCCGTCGTGCCGGGGGGTGGTGTCAGTCATGGGGCAAGGCTAACGATCCGACAGGATGGCTCGGGTGAGGCCGTCCTTCGACCACGTCCTGCTCACCCGCTTCAGCGCGGTGCTGCACCCCGATGCGCCGCCGCCCGACGAGGACTGGCTCTTCTACCGGCTCGGCTTCTTCGTCGACGCCTGCCTGCCGTCGGTGCTCTCGCAGCGCGACGCGCAGCCCTTCGACTGGTTGGTGATCTTCGACGACCGGTGCTCCGCGGACTTCCGGGCGCAGGTCGAGGAGCTCGCCGAGGGCGCCTTCACCCCGATCTGGACGCATGCCCCCTTCACCCGCGACGGCTTCGCCCAGCACGTCGCCGACCGGTGCCACTCCCCCTTCGTCATCACGACCCGGATCGACAGCGACGACGCGATGGCGGTCGACCTCATGGCCTCGGTGCAGGCGCAGTTCGCCGAGCAGGAGCGGCTCTTCGTCAACTTCCCCCGGGGCATCCAGATCGACCGCAGCGGTGCCGTGCACCGGGCGACGATTCTCTCCAGCCCCTTCCTCTCGCTCATCGAGGCCCGCGAGGAGGGCCGGCTGCCGGACACGGTCTTCGTCGCCAAGCACGCCCGCGCCCGCGGCCACGGTCCGCTGCGCGAGGTGCGCGCGCCGGTCATGTGGGCGCAGGTGCTGCACGGCACCAACCTCGCCAATATCGTCAACGGCGTGCGGTGCACCCGCGGGTCGTCGCCGAGCGCTTCGACCTCCACCTCGGCTACGACGCGACTCCGGGGCGAGCCCGGCTGCTGCGCGGGCGGGCCACCCAGCTCGGCCGG
>NZ_JBNFOF010000104.1:0-10646 GCF_057364645.1 Janibacter sp. CFPM2_SD2 | reverse complement strand
GGCGCTCCTCCTCGGCGGCAGCGGGCAGATCGGCTCGGCCCTGCGCCCGACTCCTGCCCGATGCCGTCGCGCCGGGCCGCGACGAGCTCGACCTCACCGACCCCGCCGCCGTCGAAGCCCTCGACCTCAGCGGCCACGACCTCATCATCAATGCCGCCGCGATGACCGCCGTCGACGCCGCCGAGACCCCCGACGGCAGCCGGCTCGCCTGGCGGCTCAACGCCGAGCTGCCCGCCCAGCTCGCGAGCAAGGCTGCGGCACAAGGCTGCACGCTCGTGCACTACTCCACGGACTACGTCTTCGACGGGCAGCGCGAGGTCCATGACGAAGGGGAGGCCCTCACCCCGGTGAGCGAGTACGGCCGCACCAAGGCCGCCGGTGACCTCGCCGTCGGCGTCGCCCCGCGCCACTACGTGCTGCGCACGTCCTGGGTGGTGGGGGACGGGGGCAACTTCGTCGCGACGATGGCCCGTCTGGCGGACGAAGGGAGGTCCCCTCGCGTCGTCGACGACCAGTGGGGCCGCCTGAGCCTCGCCGACGAGATCGCGGCGGCGACGCTCCACCTCGTGGCGAGCGGGGCTCCCTTCGGCACGTACAACCTCACGCAGGCGGGGGAGCCGATGACGTGGGCCGCGATCGCCCGGGAGGTCTTCGCGCTGCGCGGGCGCTCGCCCGACGACGTGATCGCGGTGACGACCGCCGACTACGACGCCGGGCTCGGCGACAGGGTGAGCGCGCCGCGCCCGCGGCACTCGACGCTCGCGCTCGACAAGCTGGTGGCCGCGGGGTACGAGCCGGCGGACCAGGTGGAGGCGCTGCGGCGCTTCGTGGAGGGGAGTTGACATGCGGGTGCTCGTGACCGGGGGAGCCGGGTTCATCGGGAGCAACTTCGTCCACCAGACGCTGGCGACGCGGCCGGACGCGGAGGTGACCGTGCTCGACGCGCTCACGTATGCGGGGTCGCTGCGCTCGCTCGACGGGGTGCTCGACGACGTGCGCTTCGTCGAGGGCCGGGTCGAGGACGGAGCGCTCGTCGACCGGCTCGTCGGGGAGGCCGACGTCGTCGTGCACTTCGCCGCCGAGTCGCACAACGACAACTCGCTGGCGTCGCCGGGGCCCTTCGTCCAGACCAATGTCGTCGGCACCTACGAGCTGCTCGAGGCCGTCCGACGCCACGGCGTGCGCTACCACCACATCTCCACCGACGAGGTCTACGGCGACCTCGAGCTCGACTCGCCGGAGCGCTTCAGCGAGGCCACGCCCTACAACCCGTCGAGCCCCTATTCGTCGACGAAGGGGGCGAGTGACCTCCTCGTGCGCGCGTGGGTGAGGTCCTTCGGCGTCGAGGCGACGATCTCCAACTGCTCCAACAACTACGGCCCCCGCCAGCACGTCGAGAAGTTCATCCCGCGCCAGATCACCGAGCTCATCGACGGGCGCCGGCCCCGGCTCTACGGCGACGGGCTCAACGTGCGCGACTGGATCCACGTCGACGACCACAACAGCGCCGTCTGGGCGATCATCGACCGCGGGCAGCTCGGCGAGACCTATCTCATCGGCGCCGACGGCGAGGTCGACAACACGACCGTCGTCGAGTCGGTGCTCGAGCTCATGGGCCGCGAGGCCGGCGACTACGACCACGTCACCGATCGGCCGGGGCACGACCGGCGCTACGCCATCGACTGGAGCCGGCTGCGCGAGGAGCTCGGGTGGCAGCCGCGCTACCGCGACTTCCGGTCCGGGCTGGCCGCGACGATCGACTGGTACCGGACCCACGAGGAGTGGTGGCGGCCGCAGAAGTCGGCCACCGAGGCCCGCTACGCCCGGAGCGAAAAGGTGCTGTGATTCCCCTTCGCCCTCGGTTTTGGGACCATGCCGGGATGCGCAACGGCTATCTCGACCTGCTGCGGGTCGTCGGCACGGTCGCGATCGTCCTCGGGCACATCGAGGGTCTCAAGCCGCTGCCGGACTACGTCTACCCCTGGCACGTGCCGCTGTACTTCATGCTGTCGGGGTGGCTGTGGCGGCCGGGGTCGCGTGACTTCGGCAGCGAGGTCAAGGTGCGCGCCAAGACCCTGCTGCTGCCGTACGTCCCGTGGTTTGCGATCGTCTCCCTCGTCTACGGGCTCGAGCTGTGGCGAAGGGGGCGCGACAGCACCGGCAAGGTCGAGGAGCAGCTGCCGGGCGGGGCCTATGCGATCGAGCCGTACTCCGCCTTCTGGTTCATCACCGCGCTCTTCGTCGCCGTCGTCACCATCCGCGGGCTGGAGGCGCTGCGACTGCCGCTGTGGCTGCAGCTGGCCGTCGGCGTCGGGCTGTGTGCGCTCGTGCAGACCCACCAGGACATCTCGGTGAACTCGCCCTTCGCGATCGCGCAGGGGCTCGGGTGCGTCATCTTCGTGCAGGCGGGCTACCTGGCGCGGCTGCTCACCGGGCGCTCGGGGCAGCGCTCGCGGTGGAGTCGCCGGACGCTGTGGGTGATGGCGATCGCGACCTTTGCGGCCGGGGTGTGGATCACGACGTGGCCGGGGGTGGGCAACCTCAACCTGAAGTTCGCGCAGTTCAACGAGCCGGTGTGGGCCGTCCTCGCGGGGATCCTCATCAGCGCCGGGATGATCATGGCCCCGATCTACATCGGCGGGGTGTGGTCGCACCGGATCAGCACGCTCGCCCAGTCGGGCATGGCGGTGATCCTGCTGCACGCGCTCTTCGTGTGGCTGGGCAAGGACTACCACCCCTGGGCCGTCGCCGTCGTGGCGGTGGTCGTGCCGTGGACCCTCGGGCTGCTGCTCGCGCGCACGCGGTGGGGGTGGGTCTTCGGCTGCTCTCGGCCCAAGCCGCTGGTGCCGGCTGCGTGAGCCTCTGCGTCGGGAGGTCGGGAGGTCGGTTGCCCCACCCCCAGCAGCTCGGTTGAGGTAATCGCGACCGTCTATTCGGTCGGAGGTACCTCTACTGGCGGGGTCAGCGGGGCGTGCTCGCGCTCATAGCCCTGGGTCGAGGTAACCGTGACCGACTAATCGGTCGGAGGTACCTCGTCCGCTGATACCTCGACGCGTCGACACGGTTGTCCCCAAGTTTGTCTGGGCGGGTCCAGTTGTCCACCGATCTCGCGAGGGGGGCCGCGAGGGGAGCACTCTCCTCCACTGTTCGGAGATGACCGACACCACGCCCGAGCAGCCAGAGGATGCCCACAGCCACGACGACGAAGGGGGTCGACCGCACGTCACGCGCGAAGGACCGCTGGACCGCCATCAGCGGGTGCTCGCCGTCGCGGAGGACACCGACTTCGTCGTTAGCCACCAGATGCTGCGCGCCATCGGAGTGAGCCGGCAGCAGGCAGCGCGTCAGGTCTCGGCCGGTCGTTGGACGAAGTGCGGCAGCCGGACCTTCGCTGTGCGCACCGGGCCGTTGGGGTTTCACGCCCGGTGCTGGCGAGGCGTGTGGGAGACGGGGGAGAGGATCGCCGTCATCGACGGGGTGAGCTCGCTCCAGCTCGCCGGGCTCAAGGGGTGGGACGAAGGCGACGTCGTCTTCGTGTCCGTCGTCCACCGGCACGACCGGACCCACCGTGAGGGAGTACAGGTGCGCAAGCTCGCTCGCCGCGTCCCCGACGAGGTCATCTCCTCGGGGGTACCGCGCACGCGCCCCGCAGTGGCAGCGATCCGGGCCGCGCACTGGGCGGCGAGCGACCGCGCGGCAGCGACTCTGCTCGCGATGGCCGTGCAACAGCGCCTTGTCACCCCCGATCAACTCGTCACGGCAGGGCAGATCGTCAAGGGGCGGACGCGCAGAGCCTTCATCGCACAGGTCGTCGCCGACATCGCCACCGGCGCCCACTCGCTCAACGAGCTCGACTTCGCGGCGTCGTGCCGGGCGCGGGGGCTTCCGGAGCCGACTCGTCAGGCGGTGCGCACGGGGTCCAAAGGGAGGGTGTACCTCGACGTGCTCTTCGAAAAGCACGGGCTGGTCGTCGAGATCGATGGTGCCGGCCACCTCTGGGGACTCAACGGTATCGCCGACGCCCTCCGAGCCAATCAAGTCGTCATCGACGGAGACCGCGTGCTGCGCATCAACGTCCTGGGCTGGCGGCTCGATGCCGACGCCTTCATGGATCAGGTGACTGCCGCCCTTCGCTCCGGGTGGGCACGGGAAAACCTCGCCAGACACAACGCAGACACGCTCGAGGTGCCACCGGACGAGGTGTGAGCGACCGGATAGTCGGTCAGAGATACCTCAACCCGCGCGTTGGGGGAGCGGGGGTCGGAGGTTGCCTGCTGGGTTGAGGTGGCGGCGACCGGATAGTCGGTCAGGGATACCTCAACCGAGCGGGCCGGGGGCCCTGCAGGAGGGCTCGGAGGAGGCGAGGAAGGGGAGGGGGACCGGGGTCAGCCGATCCACTCGCCCCAGCCGTGGTGCAGCACGAGCCAGGCGATTAGGCCGTAGCCCGCCTGGCCGGGGTGCACGCCATCAGCGGAGGCGGCGATGTCGGACTCCCACTGGTCGTGGCCGGCCAGCGGGGTGAAGGTGTCGACGAAGGTGACGCCCCGGCGGTCGCAGACGTCGCGCTGGGCCTCGACGACGTGGCGCAGCTGGTTGTTGACCTCCGGGTCGGCGGAGGGCGGGGGGCCGACGACGAAGGTCGCGACACCCTGGCTCGAGGCCTCGTCGAGGATGTTGGCGAGGTTGAGCCGCAGGCGGGCGATCGAGGTGGCCTGGGCGACGTCGGCATGGCCGATCTGGACGACCAGCCGCCGCTCGAAGACCCCCTCGAAGCGGGCGGGGGACTCGCGCAGCCAGCGCTCGGCGACCCCGCCGGCGGTCTCGCCGCGCACCCCGAGGTTGTAGTGCGCGACGACCGCGTCCTTGACCTGGGTGCGGGCCATGACCCGACCGACCCACCCAAGAGCCTTGTCGTCACCCTCGCCGGCGACGAAGGAGTCGCCGATGAAGACCAGCGAGATCTCCCGGCGCCCGTCCTCCTGGCCGAAGGTCGCGCTGGGGGTGAACTCGTTGCCGGCTGCGTCCGTCATCGGGTGGCCGCTCACGTGGGGTACTCCTGGGGTGGGTCGGTCTGTGGGTCCCGGCCGACGTTACTCGTCGTCGAGCTCCTCGTCGTCGAGGCGTGCCAGCCACGACGCGAGTCGCTCGATCGGCGTCTCGAACTCGGGGTTGAGGTCGACGAAGGTGCGGAGCTGGTCACTCACCCACTCGAGAGTGACCAGCTCCTCACCACGTCGGTCCGCGAGCTCCTCGATGCCGCGGTCCGTGAAGTACATCAGCGGTCGAAGGCGCGGGCGATGAGGTCCGCCTGCTCCTGCGCGTGCTTCTTCGCGGTACCGGCAGCGGGGGAGGCGCTCGGCGGGCGGGTCACCGCGGTCAGACCGCGGGTCTCGCCGTGCTTGGCCAGGTCGGCCGGCAGGTTCATGGCCAGGAAGGGCCACGCACCCTGGTTCTCCGGCTCCTCCTGCACGAGCACGAGCTCGGCGTTCGGGTACTTCGCCAGCTCGGCCGCGAGCTCCTCGCCCGGCAGCGGGTAGAAGCGCTCGAGGTGCAGGATCGCGGTCTGCTCGTCGCCGCGCTTCTTGCGCTCGGCCTCGAGGTCCCACGTGACCTTGCCGGCGGCGATGAGCACCCGGGTGACCTGGTCCCCCTTCGGCTGGGCCATGTCCGGCAGGACGCGCGGAAGGTGCCGGTCGTGAAGTCCTCCGGCTGGCTGCTCGCGGCCTTCAGGCGCAGCATCGACTTCGGGGTGAAGACGACGAGCGGGCGGCGCGGACGGTGGTAGGCCTGACGACGCAGCAGGTGGAAGTAGCTCGCCGGCGTCGACGGGAAGGCGACCGTCATGTTGTTCTGCGCGCACAGCGCGAGGAAGCGCTCGATGCGGGCGGAGGAGTGGTCCGGCCCCTGGCCCTCGTAGCCGTGCGGCAGGAGGAGGACGACCGAGGAGTTCTGGCCCCACTTCTGCTCGGAGGAGGAGATGAACTCGTCGATGATCGTGGCCGCGCCGTTGACGAAGTCACCGAACTGGGCCTCCCACATGACGAGCGCGTCGGGGCGCTCGACGGAGTAGCCGTACTCGAAGCCGAGGGCAGCGAACTCCGACAGCAGCGAGTCGTAGACCCAGAAGCGGGCCTGGCCGCCACCGAGGTAGTTGAGCGGCGTCCACTCCTCGCCGTCGTTCTTGTCGATGAGGACCGCGTGCCGCTGCACGAAGGTGCCGCGACGCGAGTCCTGACCCGCCAGACGCACCGGGGTGCCGTCCATGAGCAGGGAGCCGACGGCGATCATCTCGCCGGTGCCCCAGTCGATGCCGCCCTCGCTGACGGAGGCGGCACGCTTCTGCATGGCCTGCTGCAGCTTCGGGTGGATCGTGAAGTCCGCCGGCGGGGAGTCGAAGACGTCACCGATGTGCTTGAGGTCCGTCTCGGAGATCGCGGTCTCGTCGGCCGAGCGGGTCGTCGAGTCGCTCGTCTGCGAGGACGGGCGCTCCAGACCGGCGTTGTCGGGGGCGTCGGAGCCGGTGTCACCGGAGTCGCTCGACGCGTCGGCCGGCGACGAGGGGGCCTTGAGGGCCTCCTTCGTCTCGACGAAGACGCGCTCGAGCTGGGCCTGGTAGTCGCGCAGCGCGGCGTCGGCCTCCTCGGGCGTGATGTCGTTGCGGCCGATGAGGCTCTCCGTGTAGAGCTTGCGCACCGAGCGCTTGGACTCGATGAGCTTGTACATCAGCGGCTGGGTCATCGACGGGTCGTCGCCCTCGTTGTGCCCGCGGCGGCGGTAGCACACGACGTCGATGACGACGTCCTTGTGGAACTTCTGCCGGAACTCGAAGGCGAGCTCGGCGACCCGCACGCAGGCCTCCGGGTCGTCGCCGTTGACGTGGAAGATCGGCGCCTGGATCATCCGCGCGACGTCGGTGCTGTAGACCGACGAGCGGCTCGCGGACGGCGAGGTGGTGAAGCCGACCTGGTTGTTGACGATGACGTGGATCGTGCCGCCGGTGCGGTAGCCGCGCAGCTGGCTCTGCTGCAGGGTCTCCGCGACGACGCCCTGGCCGGCGAAGGCCGCGTCGCCGTGCATGAGGATCGGCAGGACGGGGAAGTCCTCGCCACCGTGGTTGAGTCGGTCCTGCTTGGCGCGCACGATGCCCTCGAGCACCGGGTTGACCGCCTCGAGGTGGCTCGGGTTGGCCGCGAGGTAGACCTTCGTCGTCTCGCCGTCCTCGCCGGTGAAGACGCCCTCGGTGCCGAGGTGGTACTTCACGTCGCCGGAGCCCTGGACGGACTTCGGGTCGAGCTGGCCCTCGAACTCGCGGAAGATCTGCCCGTAGGACTTGCCCGCGATGTTGGCCAGCACGTTGAGCCGGCCACGGTGCGGCATGCCGATGCAGACCTCGTCCATGCCCTCGCTGGCAGCGCGGGTGAGGATGCGGTCGAGCACGGCGATGACGGACTCGCCACCCTCGAGGGAAAATCGCTTCTGCCCGACGAACTTCGTCTGCAGGAAGGTCTCGAAGGCCTCGGCGGCGTTGAGGCGGCGCAGGATCCGCAGCTGCTCGTCGCTCGTGGTCTTCGCGTAGCCGACCTCGACCCGCTCCTGCATCCAGCGGCGCTGCTCGGGGTCCTGGATGTGCATGTACTCGATGCCGGTGGTGCGGCAGTAGGAGTCACGCAGGATGCCGAGGATCTTGCGCAGCTTGAGGAAGGGCTCGCCGCCGAAGCCGCCGGTGGCGAAGTGGCGCTCGAGGTCCCACAGCGTCAGGCCGTGGCTCGTGATGTCGAGGTCCTCGTGGCGACGCTGCTTGTACTCCAGCGGGTCGATGTCGGCCATGAGGTGACCGCGGACCCGGTAGGAGTGGATGAGCTCCTGCACGCGCGCGACCTTGTTGATGTCGTCGTCGTGCGTGGTGGAGATGTCCTGGACCCAGCGCACCGGCTCGTAGGGGATGCGCAGGCTCTCGAAGATCTCGTCGTAGAAGTTGTCCTTGCCGAGCAGCAGCTCGTGGACGATCCGCAGGAACTCGCCCGACTGCGCACCCTGGATGATGCGGTGGTCGTAGGTCGAGGTCAGCGTGAGGATCTTGGAGACCGCGTTGCGGTTGAGCGTCTCGGTGCTCGCGCCCTGCCACTCGGCCGGGTAGTCGAGGGCGCCGACGCCGATGATCGCGCCCTGGCCCTTCATCAGGCGGGGCATCGAGTGCACGGTGCCGATGCCGCCGGGGTTGGTCAGGGACATCGTCGTGCCCTGGAAGTCCTCGACGGTCAGCTTGTTGCCGCGGGCCTTCTTGACGACCTCCTCGTAGGCGCGCCAGAAGGTCGTGAAGTCCATCTGCTCGGCCGGCTTGATCGCGGGCACGAGGAGCTGGCGGCTGCCGTCGTCCTTCTGCAGGTCGATGGCGATGCCGAGACCGACGTGGGCCGGCTGGATGACGACCGGCTTGCCCTTCTCGTTCGTCGTGTAGCCGACGTTCATCTCCGGCATGGCGCGCAGTGCCTTGATGAGCGCGTAGCCGATGAGGTGGGTGAAGGAGACCTTGCCACCGCGGCTGCGGCCGAGGTGGTTGTTGATGACGATGCGGTTGTCGATGAGCAGCTTCGCCGGGACGGCGCGCACGCTCGTCGCGGTGGGCACCTCGAGCGAGGCCTCCATGTTGGTCACGACCCGGGCGGCAGCACCGCGAAGGGGGGAGTGCACGTCCTCGTCGGCCGGCTCGGGAGCCTTGGCCGGCTGCTCGTCGCGCGGGGTGGGCGCGGCCTTCTTGGCGGCCTCGGTCTTCGCGGGCGCGCCTTGGCCTCCGCCTGCTTCGGCTCGGCCTTGGCCGGGGCGGCCTCCGCCTTCTTGGGCTCTGCCTTCTTCGGCTCCGCCTTCGCCGGGGCGGGGGCCTGCGCGGCAGCCCCCTTCGGGCTGGTGCCGTTGTCCCCGCCGGACTGGCCCGGCGTGTAGTTCTCGAAGAACTCCCACCAGGCCTTGTCGACGCTGTTGCGGTCGTTCTTGAACTGCTCGTACAGCTCGTCGACGAGCCACTCGTTGGGGCCGAAGTCGTTCAGGGACACGGAGCCATCCTGGGGGTCAGGCACGGCGCATACGCCTCTTTCGTCACAGTCGCGAATCAGGGCCCGAAGTCAGCGCGGACCCCACTCCGACCAGCCTAACGTGACGCAGCCCATGCGCGAGCCCCCGGTCCGCCCGCTGACGCGAGGCACGAGCCGCCGCCCCCGCACCCCAGAACGTGACGAAGGGGGGAGCGCTCGCTCCCCCCTTCGTCCTGCTGGTGCCTCGCTCCTCAGGCGATGTCCTTGCGGACGGTGAGGAGGGTGCCGATGCCGGCGAGGACCGCGGCGTAGGCGATGAGCACGAGCGCCCCTGCCCACCACTGCAGCTGGTCGCCGCCCGGGCCGCCCATGGCGCTCGCGTCGACCCCGCTGACGATCGCATTGGTCGCACTCGACGGTAGGAACTTCGCGATGTCGGCGCCCCAGTCCCAGAAGCTGAGGATGACGCCGGCGATCGGCTCGACGATCCACGCGACGCCGATGGCGATGAGCAGCGCGGCCACCTGGTTGGGGATGAGGATGCCCACGCCGAGGCCGATGAGCGCCCACAGCCCGAGGACGAGCAGGCTGAGCAGCAGCGTGCGCCCGACCTCGGCGCTCGGGAAGACCTCGGCCCGCGCGCGGCGAGGACGATGCCGCCGGCGCCCACCGAACCGATGAGCGAGATGACGCCGTAGAAGGCGCCGATGACGAGCAGGGAGATGACCTTGGCGCCCATGACGGTGGTGCGCTTGGGCGTCGAGAGGAAGGTGCTCGTGATCGTCTTGTGGCGGTACTCGCTGCCGATCTGCATGACGCCGATGGCCAGCGTGATCAGGTAGGCGATGCCGAGACCGCCCGTGTAGACGGAGTTGGCGATCTGCGTCGGGTCGGCCTGCATCTGCGACTCCGGCGGCACCCCGCTCTGGTCGAGGGTGTAGACGATGCCGAAGAGGGCCGCGAAGGCGGCGCTCACGAGGAGCACGGCGATGGCCATGCCCCACCACATGCGCGTGGAGAAGTACTTGAGGAACTCGGATCGGATCGCACCCAGCATCAGTGCGTCCCTCCTTCCTGGCCCGGGGCCGAGACCGGGGAGATGCCGGCCATCGGGTCGTCGCCGAGGTTGCGGTTGGTCCCCTCGGTGAGGGAGAAGAAGAGCTGCTCGAGGTCCGCGGAGAGCGGCCGCAGCTCGTGGACCGGCACACCGGCGCGAAGGGCGACGTCGCCCACCAGCCGCAGGTCGTCGGTCTCGGCGACGATGCCGCCGTCTGCCTGGACCGCGGCCGGCACGTCGGCGATGCGCAGCGCGCCGACGAGCGCGTCGGAGTCCGTCGTGCGCACGAGCGACGTGGCGGTGCCGCGCAGCTCGCCGACGGTGCCCTCCTTGACGAGCTTGCCGTTGGCGATGATGACGACGTCGTCGACGGTCTGCTCGATCTCCTGCAGCAGGTGGCTCGACACGAGCACGGTCT
Organism: Janibacter sp. CFPM2_SD2; assembly: GCF_057364645.1. NCBI lineage: Bacteria > Bacillati > Actinomycetota > Actinomycetes > Micrococcales > Intrasporangiaceae > Janibacter > Janibacter sp. CFPM2_SD2. The sequence continues at coordinate 142 of NZ_JBNFOF010000104.1, read as the reverse complement.
TGCCCTCGGCGGCGAGGTGGCGCAGGAAGCCGCGCAGCCAGCGGATGCCCTCGGGGTCGAGGCCGTTGGCCGGCTCGTCGAGGACGAGCAGGCGCGGGTCGCCGAGCAGGGGCCCCGCGGCCAGGCCCGAGGCGCTGGCGCA
>NZ_JBNFOF010000103.1:0-10702 GCF_057364645.1 Janibacter sp. CFPM2_SD2 | reverse complement strand
CCCCGCCCCCGCCGCCGGCACCCCGACGGGTCGTGCTCGTCACGAGCGACGACCGGATCCACCTCGACCACGGGCCCCGCGACGCCGCCCTCCTCGTCGTCGCCGAGGTGCCGTCCTGACCGGTCGGTGCGGCCCGCCGGCCCGGAGTAGCCTCGCCGGGTGACACCCTCTCGCGACGGCCGCGGCATCATCGCCGCCTGGCTCGCCTACGGCATCTGGGGCCTCTTCCCCCTGTACTTCCACGCCCTTCGCCCCTCCGGCTCGGTGGAGATCCTCGCCCACCGGATCATCTGGACCTTCGCCCTGTGCGTGATCGTCCTGCTGCTGCGGCACGAGCTCGTCGCGCTCGTGCGTCGCCTGCGCGGGCGGCTGGCCCTCGGCGTCGGCATCGCCGCCTACCTGATCGCCGGCAACTGGTTCGTCTACGTCTACGCCGTCGGCACCGGCCGCACGAGCGAGGCGGCGCTCGGCTACTTCCTCAACCCCATCGTCACCGTCGCCCTGGGCGTCCTCGTCCTCGGCGAACGGCTGCGGCGCCTGCAGTGGGTGGCCGTCGGCATCGGCGCCCTCGCGGCGCTCTACCTCACCGTCGCCGGCGGCGGGCTGCCGTGGATCTCCCTCGTGCTCGCCATGACCTTCGGCGGCTACGGCCTGACCAAGAAGCGCCTCGGCGCGAGCCTGCCCGCCCTGCACTCCCTGTCGGCGGAGACGATCTTCCTGCTGCCGCCGGCGCTCGGGCTCGTCTGGTGGCTCACGGCGACCGGCGAGTCGACCTTCACCATCGACGCCCCGTGGCACCCGCTGCTGCTCGTCTCGGCGGGCGTGGTCACGGCGATCCCGCTGCTGCTCTTCGCCGAGGCGGCCCGGCGCATCCCGCTCGTGACGATCGGACTCATCCAGTTCATCACCCCGGTGCTCCAGCTCGTCGTGAGCGTGACCCTCCTCGGCGAGCATCTCGAGCCGGCCCGGTGGATCGGCTTCGCCATCGTCTGGGTCGCCCTGGCCTGCCTGACGGTCGACTCGCTCGCCTCCGCGCGGCGTCGGCGGCGGCCCGCCGACGAGTGCGAGTCCCTGGAGCCGGTCGAGCCGGTATGACGTGACGAAGGGAGGACCGGTCCGGTCCTCCCTTCGATCCCGTGCCGGGCTCGCCCCTCGTCAGCCGACGCGGTGGATGACGCCGTCCATGAGCGCGAGGAGCGCGGTCTTGGCGTCGCTGTCCGGCAGCACGTCGAGGGAGGCGGTGGCCCGGCGGCCGACCTCGAGGGTCTCCTCGCGGGCCGCGGCCATGCCGGGGTGGACCCGCAGCAGCTCGAGCGTGCGCTCGAGGCGCTCGTCGTCGTCCTTGAGCTCGGAGCGCAGCAGCTCCTGCAGCTCGGCGTCAGCCGGGTCGCTCGAGGCCAGGGCATTGAGCACCGGCAGGGTGCGCTTGCCCTCGCGCAGGTCGGTGCCCGGCGTCTTGCCGGTCTCGCCCGACTCGCTGGCGATGTCGATGATGTCGTCGACGAGCTGGAAGGCCATGCCCAGCTGCTCGCCGTACTCCGTGACCAGCTCGACGACCTGCGGCGGGCAGCCGCCGTACATCGCGCCGTAGCGCGCCGCGGTCGCGACGAGCACGCCGGTCTTGTCGGCGAGGACCCCGCGGTAGTACTCGCGCGGGTCGGTGCCCTCGGGGCAGGGCCGGTCGTCGCGGATCTGGCCCGAGCAGAGCCGGATGAAGGTCTGCGCCTGGATCTTGACCGCGTCGGCGCCGAGGTCGGCGATGATGTCGGACGCCGTGCCGAAGAGCAGGTCACCGACGAGGATCGCCGTCGAGTTGTCGTACTTCGCGTTGGCGCTCGGGGCGCCTCGCCGCAGGTCGGCCTCGTCCATGACGTCGTCGTGGTAGAGGCTCGCCAGGTGCGTCAGCTCGACGCCGGCGGCCGCGGCGACGACCTCGTCGGTGATGCCCTCGCGAGCTCGGCGACGAGCATCGTCAGCACCGGACGAAACCGCTTGCCGCCGGCACGGGCGAGGTGGAGGTTGGCCTCGGTGATGAAGTCGTCCTCGTTGCGCGTGCGCTCGACGATGAGGGCCTCGACCCGCTCGAGCCCCTCGGCCAGCCTCGAGCTCAACGCGTCACTGGCCTCCGGCAGAGCGAGGACAGGGGGCGTTGCGCTGGTCATGGTCACCTCGGGATGAAGACGCTGGACTGCTGGGCCAGCTCCAGGAGCGGACCGGGGAAGACACCGAGAGCGATCGTCGCGAGGACGCCGATGCCGATGACGACGAGGGACAGCGTAGCCGGGGCCGCGACGGTGACCTCACCGCCCGGCTCGGTGAAGAACATCAGCACGATGAGGCGGATGTAGACGAAGGCGGTGACGGCCGACATGAGCACGCCGATGACGACGAGCAGGACACCGGAGAGCCCACCGTGCTCGACCGCCGGGATGAAGGCGGCGACCTTGGCCGTGAAGCCGGAGGTCAGCGGGATGCCGGCGAAGGCGAGCATGAAGAGCGCGAAGGTCCCGGCGATGTAGGGGTGCGCCCGGCCGAGCCCAGCCCACTGCGACAGGTGGGTCGCCTCGGCCCCGCGCTCGCGCACGAGGTTGACGACCGCAAAGGCGGCGATCGTCGTGATGCCGTAGGCGACGACGTAGAAGAGCACACCCTCGACCGCCGTGCGGTCGAAGCTGATCAGTCCGACGAGGATGAAGCCGGCGTGGGCGATCGAGCTGTAGGCGAGCAGCCGCTTGATGTCGGTCTGGGTCACCGAGAGCACCGCGCCGATGACCATCGTCAGGGCGGCGATGACGACGACGCCCATCCGCCACTCCCAGCGGGTGGTCTCGAGACGACGTAGAGCAGACGCAGCAGGGCACCGAAGGCCGCGGCTTGGTGCACGCGGCCATGAAGCCGGTGACCGGGGTCGGGGCGCCCTGGTACACGTCCGGGGTCCACGAGTGGAAGGGGACGGCGCCGACCTTGAAGAGCAGGCCGACGAGCACCATGACGACGCCCGGCAGGAGCAGCCCCTCGAGGTCGCCGGTCGAGGTCGACGCGGCCGCGGCGATGCGGGCCAGGTCGATGGAGCCGGCGTAGCCGTAGAGCAGGGCCGCACCGAAGAGGAAGAAGCCCGACGAGAAGGCGCCGAGGAGGAAGTACTTCAGGGCCGCCTCCTGCGAGAGCAGGCGACGGCGGCGGGCCAGGCCCGACATGAGGTAGAGCGGCAGCGACAGCAGCTCGAGCGCGACGAACATCGTCAGCAGGTCGTTGGCAGCAGGGAAGAGCAGCATGCCCGCGAGGGCGAAGAGCGCGAGCGGGAAGACCTCGGTCGTCGACCAGCCCTTGCGCGCGGCCTGGGACTCGAGCGTCGAGCCCGGGCTCGCGGCACCCATGGGGGTGAAGGCATCGGCGGTGTCGCCGCCGAGCCGGTCGGCCATGACGAGCAGGCCGAGCAGCCCGAGGACGAGCAGCGCACCCTGCATGAATCGGGTCGGGTCGTCGATGGCGACGGTGCCGCCGACGGTCACCCCGGCGGAGTCACCGGTGAGGACGAGCGCGACGAAGGCGATGACGATCGTGGCGACCGAGACGACGACCTGCGCGAGGTGGCGGGTGCTGCGCGGCGCGAAGGCCTCGACGAGGACCCCGACGAAGGCCCCGACGAGCAGGACGATCATCGGCGAGAGCGCCTGGTAGCTGATGTCGGCGGCCTCGAAGGCCGCGGGCACGGTCAGGGTCATCAGTGGTCACTCCCGGAGGTCGAGCCGGCGTCGGCGGGGGCGGACGGGGCCGGGTCGCTGACGCCGACGATCTGGAGGGTCCGCTCGACCGCCGGGTCGAGGGTGTCCAGCACCGGCTTGGGGAAGAAGCCGAGCACGACGAGGGCCACGACGACGGGGGCCACGACGGCCTTCTCCCGCCAGCCGAGGTCGCGCAGCGGCGCGGACAGCCGGGCCGGGGTGACGCCCTCGTCGAGGTCGGCCCGCACGGTAGGGCAGCGCGCGCGCGGCGTGGCCTCCTGCGTCCGGGCGGCGACGGCGAGGTCGTCTGCTCCGGCCTCGGCCTCGGCGTCACCGACGACGACCGGCGGCGGGCCGGTGAAGATCCGCTTGTACATGAGCAGCACGTAGATCGCGGCGAGGACGACGCCCCACACCGCGAAGGCCGTCGCAACCGGCTGGCGCGACCAGGACCCGGCGATGACGAGGAACTCGGAGACGAAGGTCGACAGACCCGGCAGCGACAGGGTGGCGAGCCCGGCGATGAGGAAGGAGCCGGCCAGCCACGGGGTGGCGCGCTGCCAGCCGCCGTAGTCGTCGATGCGCTGGCTGCCGCGGCGGGCGATGAGCATGCCGGCCACGAGGAAGAGGCCGGCCGTCGCGAAGCCGTGGTTGACCATGTAGAAGTTCGCGCCCGACTGCGAGACGGACGTGAAGGCGAAGATGCCCAGGACGATGAAGCCGAAGTGGCTCACCGAGGTGAAGGCGATCAGGCGCATCATGTCGCGCTCACCGATCGCCAGGATCGCCCCGTAGAGGATCGAGATGACCGCGAGGGTGACGACGACCGGCGTCGCCCACTGGCTCGCCTCGGGGAAGAGCTGGAGGCAGAAGCGGATCATCCCGTAGGTGCCGACCTTGTCGAGGACGCCGACGAGCAGCGTCGCGACGGCGGGCCGCGAGGCCGCGGCGGCGTCGGGCAGCCAGGTGTGGACCGGCCACATCGGCGCCTTGACCGCGAAGGCGATGAAGAAGGCGACGAAGATCCAGCGCTCGGCCGAGCCGCCGATCTCGAGGCCGGTGAGACGCTCGACGAGGAAGCCCTCGGACCCGCCCGGGCCCTGGAGGTAGAGGGCGATGACGCCGACGAGCATGATCAGCCCGCCCGCGAGGGAAAACAGGAGGAACTTCATCGCCGCGGCCTGGCGGTGGGCGCCGCCGTACATCCCGATGAGGAAGTAGACCGGGATGAGCATGGCCTCGAAGAAGACGTAGAAGAGGAAGACGTCGATCGCGGAGAAGACACCGACCATGAAGGGCAGGAGCGAGAGCAGCAGGGCGAAGTAGCCCTTGTGCCAGGCGCCCCCCTCGGGCACGTCGTCCCACGCGGCGAGGATGCACACCGGCACGAGCACGAGCGCCATGAGGATCAGGGCGAGCGAGATGCCGTCGACGCCGAGGGCGTAGCTGACGCCGAACTGCGGGATCCAGTCGTGGCGCTCGACCATCTGGAACTGCTCGCTGCTGCCGCGGCTGAAGCTCGTCGCGGTCGCGACGATGCCGAGCACGAGGGTGAGCAGGGAGACCCCGAGGGCGATGGGTCGGGCGAGCTGCGCACTGCGCGAAGGGAGGACCGCCACCACGAGCGCGCCGACGAGCGGCACGACCATGAGCAGGGTCAGCCAGGGCAGGTTGTCCATCAGTTGATCACCCACAGTGCACCGAGAAAGACGACGACACCGGTGAGCATCGTCAGGGCGTAGGAGCGCGCGTAGCCGTTCTGGGCCGTGCGCAGCCAGGAGGAGGTCATCTCGATCGCGCGGGACAGGCTCAGCACGGAGCCGTCGACGAGCTCACGGTCGGAGGAGGTCAGACCCCGGGTGAGCCCGATGCCGGGCCACTGCAGCAGGGTCGAGTTGAGCTCGTCCTGGTAGAGGTCGGCGCGAGCCGCCCGGGTGAGCGCGCTGCCGGCCGGCGCGACGACGGGGACCTCGTCGCGGCCGTAGACCAGCCAGGCCCAGACGGCGCCGACTGCCACGACGAGCAGCGTGCCCGCCATGAGGACCGGCACCGGCAGCACCGGCTCGTGGTGCTCGACGTGGCCGAGGACCGGCTCGAGCCAGGTCGTGATCGGGGCGACGGTCGCGAGGACGAGACCCAGCAGGGCCGAGCCGACGGCGAGGACCATCATCGGGATCGTCATCGTCAGGGGCGACTCGTGCGGGTCGACGTCGTCGGTCCAGCGCCGCTTGCCGTGGAAGGTCATGAAGAACAGGCGCGACATGTAGAAGGCCGTGATGCCGGCGCCGAGGAGCGCGACGAGTCCGAAGACCCACGGCCGCCAGCCCTCGCCGACGAAGGCGGCCTCGATGATCTTGTCCTTGCTCCAGAAGCCGGCGAAGGGGGGAACCCCGAGGATCGCGAGCCAGCCCAGGCCGAAGGTCACCCAGGTGATCTTCATGACCGTCGACAGGCCGCCGAAGCGGCGCATGTCGACCTGGTCGCCCATGCCGTGCATGACGGACCCGGCACCGAGGAACATGCCGGCCTTGAAGAAGCCGTGCGTCACGAGGTGGAAGATCGCGAAGGCGTAGCCGACCGGGCCGAGACCCGCGGCGAGCATCATGTAGCCGATCTGGCTCATCGTCGAGGCGGCGAGCGCCTTCTTCATGTCGTCCTTGGCGCAGCCGACGATCGCTCCGTAGACGAGGGTGATCGCGCCGACGACGACGACCGCGAGCTGTGCATTCGGCGCCGCGTCGAAGATGTGGTGGCTGCGCACGACGAGGTAGACACCGGCGGTGACCATCGTCGCGGCGTGGATGAGCGCTGAGACCGGGGTCGGGCCCGCCATCGCGTCACCCAGCCAGGACTGCAGGGGGAACTGCGCCGACTTGCCGCAGGCGCCGAGCAGGAGCAGCAGGCCGATCGCGGTGAGCACGCCCTCCCCCGCGCCCCCGACCGCGGCGTCGACCGCGGCGAAGTCGACGGTGCCGAAGGTCGCGAGCATGAGTGTCATCGCGAGGATCAGGCCGACGTCGCCGATGCGGTTGGCGATGAAGGCCTTGTTGGCTGCCGTGGCGTAGGCGGGGTTGTGGTTCCAGAAGCCGATGAGCAGCCACGAGGCCAGGCCCACGCCCTCCCAGCCGACGAAGAGCAGCAGGTAGGAGTCGGCGAGGACGAGCAGGAGCATCGACGCCACGAAGAGGTTGAGGTAGGCGAAGAAGCGCCGCTTGTCGGGGTCGTGCTCCATGTAGCCGAGCGAGTACACGTGGATGAGCGACCCGACGAAGGTGATGAGCAGGACGAAGGCGACCGAGAGCGGGTCGACGAGCAGCCCGGCGGTGACGTCGATGCTGCCGGCGGGGACCCAGTCCCACAGCTGCACGGTGCCGGAGCGCTCCTCCGCGGAGGTGCCGAGCATCGAGACGAAGATGGCGGCGCCGACGAGGAAGGAGCCCCAGGACAGGGCGGTCGCGAGCAGCGGCCCGAAGGAGTCCGTGAGGCGGCCGCCGAGGAGCAGCAGCGCCGCCCCGAGGAGGGGCAGGGCCACGAGGAGCCAGGCGATGTCGGTGAGCAAGGTGGCTCCTTACAGCTTCAGCAGGTTGGCGTCGTCGACCGAGGCCGAGCGGCGGGCACGGAAGACGGCCATGATGATGGCCAGTCCGACGACGACCTCGGCGGCGGCCACGACCATGACGAACATGGCGATGACCTGCCCCTCGACCGACCCGTGCATACGGGCGAAGGTGACGAAGGCGAGCGAGGCGGCGTTGAGCATGAGCTCGACACCCATGAAGACGATGATCGCGTTGCGTCGCAGCAGGACGGTCGCGCCACCGATCACGAAGAGGATCGTCGCGAGGTAGATGTAGTTCATCGGGCTCACTGCTGCTCACCTCCCTCGGTGGTGGTCTCGGTGTCCTCGAGCTGGCGGTAGCGCGTCGGGGTCGTCACCTGGTCACGGGCGACGAGCACGCGGTTGAGCGAGAGCTCGGAGATGCTGCCGTCGGGCAGCAGGGCCGGGGTGTCGACGGCGTTGTGCCGCGCGTAGACGCCCGGGACCGGAAGACCGGAGAGGTGCTTGCCCTCGCGGAAGCGGCGCTCCATCCACTCACGCTGGGTCGGCTTGGCGATGATCCGCTCGCGGTGCGCGAAGACCATGGCGCCGAGCGCGGAGACGGTGAGCAGACCGGCGGTGACCTCGAAGAGCCACACGTAGCGACCGAAGACGAGGTAGGCGATGGCCTCGACGTTGCCGGGGTCGGCGTTGACCTCAGCGAGCGTCGGGTTGCCCTCGTAGACGACCCGGCCGATGGCGGAGAAGAGCAGCAGCAGGCCGGCGACCGAGACGAGCACGGTGAGCAGACGCTGGCCCTTGATCGTCTCGACGAGCGAGGACGAGTGGTCGACGCCGACGAGCATGACGACGAAGAGGAAGAGCATCATCACCGCGCCCGTGTACACGAAGATGTGCACGACGCCGAGGAAGGGAGCCTCCTGCAGGAGGTAGAAGACGCCCAGGACGATCATCGTCGTCACCATGCCGATGGCCGCGTGCACCGCCTTGCGGGCGAAGAGCAGGGCGAGCGCGCCGGGGACGGCGACGAGGCTGAGGACCCAGAAGACGACGGCCTCACCGGTGCCGGTCATCGGCCCTCCTCCGAGCTCGCGTGCTGCTCGACCCACTCGCGCTGCTCGGGCGTGGCCGTGGCGACCTTGCCCTGGTAGTAGTCGCGCTCCTCCATGCCCTCGACCATCGGGTGGGGCGCGGGGAGCATCCCCTCCTGGAGCGGCGCGAGGAGCTGCTCCTTGGTGAAGATCAGGTCGGCGCGGTTGTTGTCGGCGAGCTCGTACTCGTTGGTCATCGTCAGCGCCCGGGTCGGGCAGGCCTCGATGCACAGCCCGCAGAAGATACAGCGCAGGTAGTTGATCTGGTAGATGTGCCCGTAGCGCTCGCCGGGGCTGAAGCGCAGCCCCCGCTCGTCGTCGTTGCCGCGGCCCTCGACGAGGATCGCGTCGGCCGGGCAGGCCCAGGCGCACAGCTCGCAGCCGACGCACTTCTCGAGACCGTCGGGGTGACGGTTGAGCTGGTGGCGGCCGTGGAAGCGCGGCTGGGTGGGCCACTTGACCTCGGGGTACTCCTGGGTCGCGACCTTGCGGAACATCGTCGCGAAGGTCACGCCGAAGCCGGCCACGGGGGCGAAGAGATCGGCGAAGAACCCTCCCTTGGCGGTGTCGTCAGCCACGGTGCTCCTCCTCGGAGGTGGACGGGGTGCTGGTCTCGGTCGAAGGGGCTGCCGGCCGGGTGTCGATGGCCGTCCCGCCTCGGGGCGCCTCGACGAGGCGCTGGCCGGGCAGCGGCGGCACGGGGTAGCCCTCGGCCCAGGGGTCGATCTCCTCGGGCACCTCCGCGGCGGCTCCTCCTCGCGGGCGCGCTGGTCGACCTTCGTCTCCCAGATCCACGTGGAGCCGAGGACGAGGACACCCAGGACACCGACGATGATCAGCGACGAGATCGGGAACTCGCGGCCGAGCAGGCCGACCGTCCCGTCGCCGAAGAAGCCGGCGTCGGCGCCGCGGATGAAGGCCACGGCGATGACCCACGCGACGGTGACGGGGATGAGGAACTTCCAGCCGAAGCGCATGAACTGGTCGTAGCGGGTGCGGGGCAGGGTGCCGCGCAGCCAGACGAAGAAGAACATGAAGAGCCAGAGCTTGACGGTGAACCACAGCAGGCCCCACCAGCCGGTGTTGAGCATGCCGTCGCCGATCGCGGCGATGCCGGGAGGCGCCTGCCAGCCACCGAGGAAGAGCGTCGTCGCCAGGGCCGAGACGGTGAACATGTTGATGTACTCGCCCAGGAAGAACATCGCGAAGCGCATGCCGGAGTACTCGGTGAAGTACCCGCCGACGATCTCGCCCTCACCCTCGGCGAGGTCGAAGGGCAGACGGTTGGTCTCGCCGACCATCGTGATGACGTAGATGACGAAGGAGACGCACGCCGGGACGATGTACCAGAGGTCGCTCTGGGCGGCGACGATCTCGCTCGTGCTCATCGAGCCCGCGTACATGAAGACGGCGACGAGGGCCAGGCCCATGGCGATCTCGTAGGAGATCAGCTGGGCGGTCGCCCGCAGGCCACCGAGCAGGGGGTAGGTCGAGCCGGCGGACCAGCCGCCGAGGACGATGCCGTAGGCGGCGACGCCGGCGACGGCGAGGACGAGCAGCGCGGCGACCGGCAGGTCGGTCAGCTGCAGCGGGGTGTGGTGACCGAACATCCAGACCATCCCGCCGAGCGGCATGATCGAGAAGCCGACGAAGGCCATCGACGCGAAGATCACCGGCGCGATGGTGAAGATCAGGGCGTCGGCGGCCTTGGGCCGCACGTCCTCCTTGAACATCGACTTCATGCCGTCGGCGAGGGTCTGCAGCAGGCCGAAGGGGCCGTTGCGGTTGGGGCCGGGGCGCTGCTGCATGCGACCGATGACGCGGCGCTCGAACCAGATGACGAGCAGCACCGACACGAGCAGGTAGACGAAGAGCAGCAGCGCCTTGACGAGCGAGAGCCACAGCGGGGTGTCGCTGAAGTCCGCCGGGACCGGCTTGTCGGCTGCGGCGGCGAGGAGGGTCATGCCCGTCATGCCGCACCCCCCTTCGTCACGGAGACGATCGCTCCGGCTCGGCCGGAGAGGCTGCGCAGGTCGCAGCTCTCCGAGTGGGTCGGCAACCACACGACGTGGTCGACCATGTCGCGGATGACGACGGGGACGGTGACCCGCAGGTCCTCGGCACTCACCGTGACGAGGTCACCCTCGACGAGGCCGAAGGACTGCGCCGTCGCCGGCGACACGAGCGCTCGCGGCGCCTGGGCAGTGCCGGCGAGGAAGGCCTCGCCGTCCTGCAGGCTGCCCTTGTCGAGCAGCAGGCGCCAGGTGGCGAGGACGAGCTCGCCCTCACCGGGCTGCGCCGGGTCCGCCTGCGGCACCTGCGGGGCC
>NZ_JBNFOF010000102.1:0-10772 GCF_057364645.1 Janibacter sp. CFPM2_SD2 | reverse complement strand
GCGGCCGGTCGCCACGGAGCCGCGACGGCGACGAGGCGGCTGCCTGCACACCGGCGACGCACCGGCACGGTCGAGCCGCTGCGCCGTGCGGTGCACCTCGGCCACGGCGGCGGTCGGGTCGTCGTCATCCCCGTCGCTGCGGGGCGAGCCGCCCACGAGGACAACGACGTCGGTGACATCACCCCACCCCAGCGCCGCTGCTCTCGTGCGGATCGACTCGTCGACCTCGCCGCGCATGACCGCGTCGATGACGAGGGACTCGAGGCGGGCATCCCAGGCCCCTCGCTGCTCGGCAGCATGGGCGTAGACCTGGGCGGCGCCGAAGGCGATCTCGCGCGAGTAGCGCAGCACCGCGATGCGCAGGTCGGTGACGTCAGCAGGCTTCGCGAGCTCGTCGACGTGCTCCTCGACGACGTCGACCACGGAGCGGGCGAGCTCGAGGGTCTGGGCGAGGCTGATCGTGCGCGTCAGCTCCCGTGGTGCGGCACCGAAGGTCGTGCGGGTGTCGGCCTGCTCGGTGCCGTCGAGCCACTCGATGAAGTTGGCGATGCCGGCCTGCGCGACGAGCCCGACCCACGAGCGCTCCTGGGCGCTGAGCGTGGCGTACCAGTCGTGCGTCGCCTCGAGGCGCTGGGTCGCCGCCCGGGCCAGGTCACCGCCCCTGCGGCGGACCTGCCGACGAGTGGTCAGGGAGACGAGGCCACGGCGCGACACCCCGTCATCCTATGTGTGAAGACCACAAGAGGTCTCACGGGTCGCGAGCAGAACGGACGAAGGGAGGGTGCGGCCACATCGGCCGCACCCTCCCTTCGGGAGTGGTGCTCCTGCGCGGGCTCAGTCGGTGCCGAACTCCATCGCGGCGCGGTCGAGGGCGTCGTCCTCGTCGTCGACGTTGGCCGCGGCCGGGTTGGAGGCGATCTGGTCGCCACCGCCGGCCTCGAGCTCGCCCATGATCTCGAGGTAGCCACCGGAGAGCTGGTCCTGCGCGGCGTAGACCTCGAGCTTGCTGCGGCTGTCGGCGATGTCGAGGTTGCGCATCGTCAGCTGGCCGATGCGGTCGACCGGGCCGAAGGCGGCATTGTCGGTGCGCTCCATCGACAGCTTGTCGGGGTGGTAGCTGAAGTGCTCGCCCACGGTGTTGACGATCGTCCAGTCCTCGCCGCGGCGCAGGCGCACGGTGACCTCGCCGGTGACGACGGAGGCGACCCAGCGCTGCAGCGACTCGCGCAGCATGAGCGCCTGCGGGTCGAACCAGCGGCCCTCGTAGAGCAGCCGGCCGAGGCGGCGGCCCTCGGCGTGGTAGCTCGCGATGGTGTCCTCGTTGTGGATCGCGTTGAGCAGGCGCTCGTAGGTGAGGTACAGCAGAGCCATCGCCGGGCCCTCGTAGATGCCGCGGGACTTCGCCTCGATGATGCGGTTCTCGATCTGGTCGGACATGCCCAGACCGTGGCGACCGCCGATGGTGTTGGCGGCCATGACCAGGGCGACGGCGTCGCCGCCGAAGTCGTCACCGTTGATCGCGACCGGGCGCCCGCGCTCGAAGCGCACGGTGACGTCCTCGGCCTCGATGGCGACCTGCGGGTCCCAGAAGCGCACGCCCATGATCGGCTCGACCGTCTCGAGCGAGACGTCGAGGTGCTCGAGGGTCTTCGCCTCGTGGGTGGCGCCCCAGATGTTGGCGTCGGTGGAGTAGGCCTTCTCCGCGCTGTCGCGATAGGGCAGGCCGCGCTCGGTGAGCCACTCGGACATCTCCCGGCGGCCGCCGAGTTCGGTGACGAAGTCGGCGTCGAGCCACGGCTTGTAGATGCGCAGGCCGGGGTTGGCCATGAGGCCGTAGCGGTAGAAGCGCTCGATGTCGTTGCCCTTGAAGGTCGAGCCGTCGCCCCAGATGGAGACGCCGTCCTCCTTCATCGCCCGCACGAGCAGCGTGCCGGTGACGGCGCGGCCGAGCGGGGTGGTGTTGAAGTAGGTGCGGCCGCCGCTGCGGATGTGGAAGGCGCCGCACGCGATCGCGGACAGGCCCTCCTCGACGAGCGGGCCCTTGCAGTCGACGAGGCGGGAGAGCTCGGAGCCGTACTGGCCGGCGCGACCCGGGATCGACTCGATGTCGTCCTCGTCGTACTGGCCGAGGTCGGCGGTGTACGTGCACGGCACCGCCCCCTTCTCGCGCATCCACGCGACGGCCACCGAGGTGTCGAGACCGCCGGAGAAGGCGATGCCGACACGTTCACCAACAGGGAGGGAAGTCAGTACCTTGGACACGCCCCCACCCTAGGACCTCGGCAGCCCGTCGCCGTCCCCGGTCCGGGACTCGGAGGCGAAGGGGGACTCCCGTGCGTTCATCGACTGGTCACGACGGCGACACGGTGATGTCGGCAGATGGTGAGCACGACGCCCCTACCGTCCCCGACATGCACCCCACGAAGATCGCCACCGGACTCCTGGCTGCCGCCGCGCTCGTCGCGCCGCTGGCCACCTCGACCGCCGCCACCGCGGCCCCTGACGCCCAGGTCCAGGCCGCGTCGGGCAACCCCGGCTACCGGGAGAAGAACATGGCCGACCCGCTCGTCCTCGCCCACCGCGGCGCCTCGGGTTACCGCCCCGAGCACACCCTCGCCGCCTACGACCTGGCCGTCGAGCAGGGCGCCGACTACATCGAGCCCGACCTCGTCATGACCAAGGACGGCGTCCTCGTCGACCGCCACGAGCCGGAGATCTCGGGCACCACCGATGTCGCCGACCACCCGGAGTTCGCCGACCGCAGGACGACGAAGAACCTCGACGGCACGCAGGTCACCGGCTGGTTCGTCGACGACTTCACCCTCGCCGAGCTGAAGACGCTGCGCGCCAAGGAGCGCCTGGGTGACATGCGTCCGGAGTCCCGGGGCTACGACGGCCAGTTCGAGGTGCCGACCTTCGAGGAGGTCCTGGCCAAGCGAGAGGCCCTCTCTCGCAAGACCGGTCGCGTCATCGGCATCATCCCGGAGATCAAGCACTCGACCTACCTCCACGACGAGGGCTTCGACCCCGAGGCTGAGGTCGCCCGTCTGGTGACGACGTACCACCTCAACCACCCCAAGGCCCCGCTGTGGGTCCAGTCCTTCGAGCTCACCGCGCTCAAGGACCTGCGCGACGAGCACGGCTACAAGGGCAAGAGCACCTTCCTCACAACGGTCAAGGGCGGCCCCTACGACCTGCACGAGCAGGGCACGACCTACGCCGAGCTGACCACCGCTTCGTCGATGCAGGACCTGTCGCAGTGGATCGACGGCTTCGGCCCGGAGAAGAACGCCGTCATCGCCCGCAACTCCGACGGCAGCCTGGGTGAGCCGACGAGCTTCGTCGAGGACGCCCACGCCGCGGGGCTGAAGGTCACGCCGTGGACCTTCCGCGCCGAGAACACCTTCCTCCCGACGGACTACCGGATCGGCACCGACCCGGCCGCCCACGGTCGGATGGCCGACGAGGTCACCCGCTTCTACGAGGTCGGCATCGACGGCGCCTTCTGCGACCAGCCCGACATCTGCGTCGAGGCCCGCGAGGACTTCCTCGCCGCCAACTGATCCACCTGACGAAGGGAGGTCCGCACCCGGTGCGGACCTCCCTTCGTCGTGCGCGGTGGACGCAAGGAGCCTCGGAACCTCCTCCGGTGGTCACCGCCGGTCAACTGACCTCGGCGGGCGGGTCAGACGGGGACGAGGGGGGTGTGCGGCTCGGGCGGCAGCACGACCTCGATCGGGTCGCCCGGGCGCACGCTGCCGCCGACCTCGACGACCGACATCACGCCGGCCCGCCGCTCGATGCCGACGCCGTCGAGGGCCTGCACGCCGCCCGTGGGGCCCAGCTCGACCTGCGAGTCGGTGCGGGTGGCCACGCCGTCGACGCGCCGGACGACGACCTTGAGCAGCCCGTGCGAGTGCTCGTCGATCTGCCGGCAGGGGTTGCGCAGCCCGGTGAGCCGCACGACGGCCTCACCCAGGTGCAGGCGGGTGCCCTCGGGCAGGGCGAGCAGGTCGACTCCGTCGGTGAGCACGTTCTCGCCGAGAGAGCCCGGGCCGATGTCGTGCCCGGCCGCTCGGGCCTCCTCGAGGAGGTCGGCCTGGATGAGGTGGACCTGGCGCAGGTTGGGCTGGTTGGGGTCGCGCCGCACCCGGGACCGGTGCTGCACGAGGGTCCCGGCGTGGGCATCACCGCGCACGCCAAGGCCGGCGACGAGCTCGATGGCCGCGCGCGGTTGCTTGCTGAAGCGGTGCAGCTCGTCGCTGCTCACGGACCTGACGAAGGGGGTGCCCACGCGGAGATCCTGCCATGCGTGGGCACACCCCCAGTCCCGTCAGACGGTCCAGCCGAACCAGGCATTGCCCGTGATCCAGACGGTGGCGCCGCCGAGGTTGCCGCGGGCGTCCGCTGTCGACCACGCGTAGTGCCCGTCAGCACCCAGCGGCTCGGCCGTCTTCCCGGCGACGAAGGTCAGGTCGGCGGAGACCGCGCGTCGGTACCCGGTCGCCCTGTTGGTGCCGACGAGCTTGTCCGTGCGGAAGACGCCGGACCGGCCGGTCGAGCTGATCCACGCCGTCGGCGGGTTGCCCCACTGCGGACGCAGGTCCTGGGTCAGCAGGTGGGTGCAGCGCTGCGACGCCCAGGAGTCGGTGAAGGGTGCGTCCTCGGGACAGGTGTAGGAGCGCAGGTACCCGGTCGCCGGGCCCTCGCCGTCGAGCAGGTAGAGGTGGTGCCGGTTGCCGGGCGTGCCGGCGACGCTCCCACGGAGCGCGTCGTGGAAGCCGAAGAGCAGGCTGTCCGAGTCGGGCGGCGTGGCCGCAACCTCGGTGGTCGTGGCCGTGGCAGTGGGTGCCATCGTCGCGATGAGCGCGGCCGCGAGCGGCAGCGTGGCCAGAGCCAGTCGTCGAGTGCTCATGAGTGTCCCCTCTCGATCGTGGGTGACCTCGTTGTCCCCCACACCAGAGCAGAAGGCTGTCGCCGGGACATGGTTCGGGGAGGCCACCGATCGTGACCTCCCCGTGACGGTGGACGCAGCTGTCAGTCCGTCCAGCCGAAGAGGCTCGAGGTGCCCTGCGGCGTCCCCTTCACCCACACGTCGGCACCCGAGACGTCGCCGGAGAAGGTGGCCGTCGACCACACGGTCGTGCTCTCGCCGTTGGAGGGTGCCGGGTCGCGGTCGGCCGTCGCGCCGGTGCCGGCCCGCATCGTGAGGTCGACCGTGAAGGAGCGCTGCCACCCCGTCGTGCGGTTGACCCCGACGAGCTTGCCCGCGATGACGCCCGAGCGCCCGGTCGAGCTCACTCGCGCCTGCGGCGGGGCGCCCCACTGCTCCCGCAGGCTGAAGGTCGACCGGTGCGTGCACGACGGCGAGACCCAGCGGGTGGTCACCGTCGCCTCCGACGGGCAGGTCCAGGACTGGACGAAGCCGGTGGTCCGGCCGTCGACCTGGGCGACCCGCACGCGGTGCCGGTTGCCCGCGATGCCCTCGAGGTGGCCCGAGTAGACGTCGGCGACCTGCACGAGGAGCTCGGCGTCGGCGGGCGGTGTCGTCGCGGCGCTCGCCTGCGGCGCCGCGGCCAGGGCCAGGCCCAGCGCGAGCGGAGTCGCTGCGAGCAGTGCGGTGGTGGTGCGTGATGTCATCGTGTGTCCCCTTGCATCAGGGGTGGCGGTGGTGCCACCCGATGCCGCAGACGTCGCCGGGCACTCGCGGGTTGCTCGCGGCGCCCGCGTCGAGACCGAGTCGTGACCTCCCTTTCGCGCTCACGACGAAGCCCGGCCACCGCGTCTCCGGGTGGAGACGCCATGGCCGGGGCCCGTGTGGTGCCGGGGGCGGTGCCTCAGGCGTCGCCGCCCGCGTTGCCGGAGGTGCCGGCGCTGACGTCGAGCAGGCGGTACTTCTCGGCGGCCTTGCCGGGAACGTCCTCGGCGACCCAGCCGCGGTCGGCGAGCATCTGCAGGGCTCGCACGGCCATCGACGGGCCGTCGACGTGGAAGTAGCGTCGCGCCGCGGCCCGGGTGTCGGAGAAGCCGAAGCCATCGGTGCCCAGGGCCGAGAACTCCTCGGGGATCCACGGCCGGATCTGGTCCTGGACCTGCTTCATGTAGTCGGAGACAGCGACGACCGGGCCGACCGTCCCCTCGAGCTGCTGGGTGACGAAGGGGGTCCGCCGCTCCTGGTCGGGGTGCAGGAAGCGCTGCTCGTCGCACGCCATCGCCTCGCGGCGCAGCTCGCTCCAGCTCGTCACCGACCACACGTCGGCGACGACGCCCCAGTCGTCCCGCAGCAGCTGCTGCGCCTCGAGCGCCCACGCCATGCCCACGCCGCTGGCGAGCAGCTGGCACCGCGGCGGGGTGTCACCGAGGCCGGAGGCGTCACCGGCGGCGTATCGGTAGATGCCCTTGAGCAGGCCGTCGACGTCGAGGTCCTCGGGCTGCTGCGGCTGGACGATCGGCTCGTTGTAGAGCGTGAGGTAGTAGATGACGTTGCGACTGGCGTCCGACTGCGGGGCGTCGCCGCCGTACATCGTCTCCAGGCCCTGACGCATGATGTGCGCGATCTCGAAGCCGTAGGCCGGGTCCCAGGAGACGACCGCGGGGTTGGTCGCGGCGAGCAGCTGCGAGTGGCCGTCGGCGTGCTGCAGCCCCTCTCCGGTGAGGGTCGTGCGCCCGGCCGTGGCACCGAGGAGGAAGCCGCGGGACATCTGGTCGGCGGCCGCCCAGATGCTGTCGCCGGTGCGCTGGAAGCCGAACATCGAGTAGAAGATGTAGACCGGGATCATCGGCTCGCCGTGCGTGGCATAGCTCGTCGCCGCGGCGGTGAAGGCCGCGACCGAGCCGGCCTCGTTGATGCCGGTGTGGACGATCTGGCCCTGCTCGGACTCGCGGTAGGCGAGCATGAGGTCGGCGTCGACCGAGGTGTAGTTCTGCCCGTGCGGGTTGTAGATCTTCTTCGTCGGGAAGAAGGAGTCCATGCCGAAGGTGCGCGCCTCGTCGGGGATGATCGGCACGATCCGGTCGCCGAAGCCCTTCTCGCGCATGAGGTCCTTGAGCAGGCGGACCCAGGCCATCGTCGTGGCGATCTCCTGCTTGCCCGAGCCCTTGGCCATCTGGCTGTACTTGTCGTCGCCCGGCAGCTGCGGTGCCGTGTACTCGACCCGCCGCGAGGGCAGCCCGCCGCCGAGCTTGCCGCGGCGCTCGCGCATGTACTGGATCGCCTCGTCGTCCTCACCGGGGTGGTAGTAGGGCGGCAGGTAGGGGTTGGCCTCGAGCTGCTCGTCGGTGATCGGGATCTTCAGCCCGTCGCGCAGCCCCTTGAGGTCGTCGAGGGTGAGCTTCTTCATCTGGTGGGTCGCATTGCGCCCGGCGAAGTGCGTGCCCAGGCCGTAGCCCTTGATCGTCTTCGCGAGGATGACCGTCGGCTGACCGGTGTGGTGCATCGCGGCGCGGTAGGCGGCGTAGACCTTGTTGTAGTCGTGGCCACCGCGCTTGAGCTTCCACCACACGTCGGCGTCGGACCAGTCCTCGACGAGCTTGCGGGTGCGCGGGTCGCGGTTGAAGAAGTTTTCCCGCACGTAGGCGCCGTCGTTGGCGCGGAAGGTCTGGTAGTCGCCGTCGGGCGTCTGGTTCATGAGGTTGACCAGCGCGCCGTCGCGGTCGGCGGCGAGCAGCGGGTCCCAGCCGCGGCCCCAGACGACCTTGATGACATTCCACCCGGCGCCGCGGAACTGCGCCTCGAGCTCCTGGATGATCTTGCCGTTGCCGCGGACCGGCCCGTCGAGACGCTGGAGGTTGCAGTTGACGACGAAGGTGAGGTTGTCGAGCTCCTCGAAGGCGGCCGTCTGCAGCAGGCCACGGCTCTCGGGCTCGTCCATCTCGCCGTCGCCGAGGAAGGCCCACACGTGCTGCTGGGAGGTGTCCTTGATGCCGCGGTTGTGCAGGTACTTGTTGAACTGCGCCTGGTAGATCGCGTTCATCGGGCCGATGCCCATCGACACCGTGGGGAACTCCCAGAAGTCCGGCATCAGGCGCGGGTGCGGGTAGGAGGGCATCCCGGTCTCGCCCTGCCCGGCGAGCTGGGCGGCCTCCTGCCGGAAGCCGTCCATCTGCTCCTCGCTGATGCGGCCCTCGAGGAAGGCGCGGGCGTACATGCCGGGGGAGGCGTGGCCCTGGAAGAAGATCTGGTCGCCGCCGCCCGGGTGGTCCTTGCCCCGCCAGAAGTGGTTGAAGCCGACCTCGTAGAGGGTCGCCGCGGAGGCGTAGGAGGAGATGTGGCCGCCGACCCCGACGCCGGGGCGCTGGGCGCGGTGGACCTGGATCGCGGCATTCCAGCGGATCCACGCCCGGTAGCGGCGCTCGACCTCCTCGTCACCGGGGTACCACGGCTCGTCCGCCGGTCGGATGGTGTTGACGTAGTCGGTCGTCGTCAGCGACGGGACCCCGACGTTCTTCATGCGCGCGCGCTCGAGCAGGCGCAGCATGACGTAGCGGGCGCGCTCGCGGCCCGAGTCGTCGATCAGCGCGTCGATGGAGTCCAGCCACTCGGCTGTCTCCTCCGCGTCGATGTCCGGCAGGTGGGTGGGGATGCCGTTGAGGATGGGGCCGTCGCTGAGGTGATCCGCTGAGCCGGGCACGAGTGTCGTCCTTTCACAAGACCTGTCCGCACGTGGTGACGACGGACACACCCATCCTCTCGCGTGGGTGTCAGGCGTCACAAACCGGGTTCGGACTCCGGGATGCGGTGGGCGTGCGTGTAGACGGTCGCGCGCGGCTCGCGGACGAAGCCGAGCAGGGTCAGCCCGGCCCGGTCGGCGACCTCGACGGCCAGGGAGGTCGCGGCCGAGACGCAGGCGAGGACGGGCACGCCGGCGACTGCCGCCTTCTGCGCGATCTCGAAGCCGGCCCGCGACGACACGAGCAGGGTGTGACCCGTCAGCGGCAGCCGGCCCTCGCGGGCGGCCCACCCGAGCACCTTGTCGACGGCGTTGTGCCGGCCGATGTCCTCGCGCACGACGAGCAGGTCGCCTCGGGGCCGGAGCAGCGCGGCCGCGTGGACCCCTCCGGTCGCTCGAAGACGCGCTGCCGCTCGCGCATCGCCGCCACGCCCGCGTGGATCGTCGCGAGGTCGACCCGCACGTCGTCGTCGGCGGGGGAGTCGGGCATGGCCTCGAGCAGGTCGTCGACGGTCGCCGAGCCGCACACGCCGCAGGCGCTCGTCGCGATCTCGGTGCGCTCGGTGACCCGCCGCTGCAGCTGCACGCCCGCGGCGAGGGTCACCTCGACGACGTTGAAGGTCGGCGACCCGTCGGGGCCGGTGTCGGTGCAGTGCATCATCGTCGCGACCGCCTCGCCGTCGGCGACGAGTCCCTCGGCGACGAGGTGCCCCAGGGCGAGGTCGAAGTCGTCGCCGGGCAGGCGCATCGTCGTCGTCACGGTCGTCGACGGCGGACGAAGGGGGCGCTCCCCGCGGCCACACCGCGCTCCGGCAGCTCGGCGACCCGGATCTCGAGCGGCTCCTCGACGGCGACCGACTCGATGCGACGCAGGGTGCGTCCGTCGCGTCGCTCCACCTTGAGCCGCTGCGTCACCCGACCCATCGGGCACCTCCACGTCGCACGTCCACCACGACCCCAGCCTACGGAGCCCGTCTGGTGAGATGGTGCCGTGGACGAGCAGCCGACCCCGCCCCCTCCGCTCCCGTCCGTGCTGCCGCTGCGCGGCGACCACGGCGCGCACTGGCACCCGGTCTCGCCGGCGCTGGCCCGGGTGCGCCGCACCGCGTCGACCCTCGTGCTGCTGCCGGTCGCCATCGCCTGCGGCGTCGCGGCGGCGCTGCTGTGGCCGTGGCTGGTCGTCGGCACGGTCGTGGTGCTCCTCGTGTGGGTCTGGTGGATGTGGCTCGTCGGCGTCCAGGTGCGGGCGATGAGCTGGGCCGAGCTGCCCGAGGAGATCGCCATCCGGCGCGGGCGGATGTGGCGGCGCCTGGTGACCGTGCCCTACGGCCGCATCCAGTACGTCGACCTCAGCTCCGGCCCGCTCATGCGCCGCGCCGGTCTGGCCGTCATCGAGGTGCACACCGCGTCACCGGTCAGCTCCGCCGACCTGCCCGGTCTGCCGGCGCCCGTCGCCGAGGAGCTGCGCACCCGCCTCGCCGGTCGCGGCGAGGCCCAGCGGGCGGGGCTGTGAGCGATCCCGACGAGGGCTTCGTCCGGGTCCACCCGGTCTCGCCCTTCATCCGGGGCGGGCTCGTCGTGCTCGGTGTCCTCGGCTACCTCGTGAGCCAGCAGGTCGACACCCTCGCTGCGGCCTTCGGCGGTGGGGACGACGCTCGGGCCCGGGGGGACCCGCGGGCGCGGTGCCCGGTGTGGGGACGCTCCTGCAGGCCGGCGCCGTCGGGCTCGTCGTGCTCGGCGCGGTCCTGCTCGGCCTGGTGTCGTGGTGGTTCACCCGCTACCGGCTCGGCGACGACAGCATCGAGATGCGCACCGGCGTGCTCTTCCGCCAGCACCGGCAGGTGCGCTACGACCGCATCCAGGCCGTCGACCTCGTCCGGCCGCTCCTCGCGCGCCTGTGCGGCCTCTCGGAGGTGCGGGTCGAGTCGGCGGGCGGCGGCGACTCGCACCTGTCGATCGCCTACCTGCGCGTCGCCGACGCCGAGTCGGTCCGCGAGCGACTCCTCGGCCTGGCCCAGGAGGCGAGCGCCACGCCCCGGACCGCAGCGGGCGAAGGGGGAGCCCGCCGCCGGTGCCGTGGGCGGGGACGAACCTGGCGCGCTC
>NZ_JBNFOF010000101.1:0-10833 GCF_057364645.1 Janibacter sp. CFPM2_SD2 | reverse complement strand
GAGGACGACGTCGAGCTCGTCGTCGCGCGCGGGAGTCGCCGAGGGCGACCTCGACGTAGCCGGCGGTGTGGCCGAGGGGGAGCGGGGGAAGGGGGGATGAGGTCGCGGTGCAGCCGGCCCGCGGGGTCGGCGACGACCTCGCCGATGCTGCCGGTCTCGAGGACCCGGCCCTCGCCGAGCAGGGTCACCGCGTCGCAGACCTCGCGCACGACGGCGGGCTCGTGGGTGATGATGACGACGGTGATGCCCAGGCGATCGCGCAGGTCGCGCAGCAGCCCGAGGATCTGGCGGGTCGTCGCGGCGTCGAGCGCGGAGGTCGGCTCGTCGCACAGGAGGATGTCGGGGCGGGTCGCGAGGGCGCGGGCGATGCCGACGCGCTGCTGCTGGCCGCCGGAGAGCTGACCGGGGGTGGTTGTCGGCCCGGTCGGCGAGCCCGACGAGGTCGAGCAGCTCGGCGACCCGGGCCGATCGCTCGTCCGCCGACCAGCCGGCGATCTCGAGCGGCAGGGCGATGTTGTCGGCGGCCGAGCGGGAGTCGAGCAGGTTGGCGTGCTGGAAGACCATGCCGAAGCGGCGACGGGCCGCCCGCAGCTCGGCACCGCGCAGGCCGGGGATGTCGGTGCCGTCGAGGACGACGGTCCCGGCGGTCGGCTGCTCGAGCCCGGTGAGGCAGCGGATGAGCGTCGACTTGCCGGCGCCGGAGCGGCCGACGATGCCGTGGATGGAGCCCTGGGGGATCGACAGGGTGATGTCGTCCAGGGCGACGACGGGGCCGCGGGCGGAGGCGAACTCCTTGCGCAGGCCGTGCACGTCGAGCAGAGCGGGGGTGTCGGTCACCGGAACATAATAGGAAGTTATGGAACGCATAAGCAAAACGCCTGCGTCACTCTGCAAGACCCTAGGGTCGTGCAGAGTTGGGCCAACCCAACCCTGCACGACCCTAGGGTGATGCAGGGTTGGTGAGACGGGTTCGGCCGAGCGGTTGGGCGCGGGTAGAGTCGGGGCCGATCGACATCCTTTAACCACTGTCCCGTGAGGCAGAGAAGGAGGTCTTGAGACACCCATGTGTCCGGACACGCCCCCAGAGGACGGCCAGCAGCCGCCCGCCCGTGAGGTCATGAGCACCTCCGACGTCGGCAGAGCGCTGCGCCGCATCGCCCACGAGATCGTCGAGCGCAACAAGGGGGCCGCGGACGTCGTCCTGCTCGGCATCCCCAGTCGCGGCGTCGAGCTCGCCCACCGCCTCGCCGACCTCGTCGCCGAGATCGAGGGCAGCTCCGTGCCGGTCGGCTCCCTCGACGTCACGATGTACCGCGACGACCTGCGCGCGCGGCCCACGCGGGCGCCGCAGCAGACGACCTTCCCCGCCTCCGGGGTCGACGACAGGATCGTCGTCCTCGTCGACGACGTGCTCTACTCCGGCCGCACCGTGCGCGCGGCCCTCGACGCGCTCGCCGACTACGGCCGCCCCCGCGCGGTGCGGCTGGCGGTCCTCGTCGACCGTGGCCACCGCGAGCTGCCGATCCGCGCGGACCACGTCGGCAAGAACTTGCCGACCTCCCAGGCCGAGCGGGTCACCGTGCGCCTGGCGGAGCACGACGGCGTCGATGACGCGGTGACGATCTCCGGGGGTGGTGAGCGATGACCCGCCACCTGCTCTCCGTCGCCGACCTCGACGACGACGCCCTGCGGGCGGTCCTCGACACCGCCGCCGAGATGCACGAGGTGCAGCACCGCGAGGTCAAGAAGATCCCGACCCTGCGCGGGCGCACCGTCATCAACCTCTTCTTCGAGGACTCCACCCGCACCCGCTCCTCCTTCGAGATCGCGGGCAAGTGGATGAGTGCCGACACGATCAACATCACCGGCAAGGGCTCCAGCACGTCGAAGGGGGAGTCCCTCCGCGACACCGTGCGCACCATCGCGGCCATGGGGGTCGACGCGATCGTCATGCGCCACCAGGCCTCCGGTGCGGCCCACCAGGTCGCGCGGTGGTTCGACGAGTCGGGCACGCCGACGAGCGTGGTCAACGCCGGCGACGGCACCCACGAGCACCCCACGCAGGCACTGCTCGACGCCTACACGATCGAGCGCCGGCTGGGTTCGCTCGAGGGCAAGCGGGTCGCGATCGTCGGCGACGTGACGCACAGCCGCGTCTTCCGCTCCAACGTGCTGGCCCTGCCCCGCCTGGGTGCCGAGGTGACCGTGGTCGCCCCGCCGACGCTCATGCCGAGCGGCGCGACCGCGTGGGCGCAGGCCGAGGGCTTCGCCCTGAGCGACGACCTCGACGAGGTCATCGCCTCCGGGGTCGACGCGCTGATGATGCTGCGCGTGCAGCGAGAGCGGATGTCCGGCGGCTTCTTCCCCACGGCCCGCGAGTACACGGTCGGCTACGGCCTGACCCGCGACCGCCTCGCCGCGCTGACGGCGGCCAACCCCGAGGCGGTCATCTGCCACCCCGGCCCGATGAACCGTGGCCTCGAGATCGCCGCCGACGCGGCCGACGCGGCGAGCAGCCTGGTCCTCGACCAGGTGAGCTCCGGCGTCGCCGTGCGGATGAGCGTCCTCTACCACCTGCTGGCCTCCGGCCCGACGACGAAGGGGGGCGCGGCATGAGCGACCTCGACACCCGCGACCTGCTCATCACCGGTGCCTCGCTGCTCGGCGCGACGACCGCCGACGTCCTCGTCCGCGACGGCGTCATCGCAGCCGTCGGAGCCGACGCCGCGGCAGGTGCCGGCCACCGACACCCACCCGGGGTCGACGGCGACGGCCTCGCCCCTCCTGCCCCCGGTCTGGTCGACCTGCACACCCACCTGCGCGAGCCCGGTCGCGAGGACGCCGAGACGGTCGCGACGGGCTCCGCCGCGGCCGCCGCGAGCGGATTCACCGCGGTGCTCGCCATGGCCAACACGAGCCCGGTGACCGACACCGCCGAGGCCGCCGAGCGCGTGCTCGACCTCGGAGTCGCCGCCGGTCACTGCGACGTGCAGCCGATCGGCTCGGTGACCAAGGGGCTCGAGGGCGCCGAGCTCGCCGAGCTCGGCCTGATGCACCGCTCCCGCGCCCGGGTGCGCGTCTTCTCCGACGACGGCCGCTGCGTCCACGACGCGCGGGTCATGCGCCGGGCGCTCGAGTACGTGCGCGCCTTCGACGGCGTCATCTCGCAGCACAGCCAGGACCCGGCGCTCGCCGGCCCGGCGGCCTGCTGCCACGAGGGCGAGCTCAGCGGTCGGCTCGGCCTGACCGGCTGGCCCGCCGTCGCCGAGTCGAGCATCATCGCCCGCGACGCCGAGCTCGCTCTGCACACCGGCTCCCGGGTGCACGTCGCCCACGTCTCGACGGCCGAGGGCGTCGAGGCCGTGCGCTGGGCCAAGCGCCGCGGCGCCCGGATCACCGCCGAGGTCACGCCGCACCACCTCGTGCTGACGACCGACCTGCTCACCGGCTACGACCCGGTCTACAAGGTCAACCCGCCGCTGCGCCCCGCCGAGGACGTCGAGGCCCTGCGCGAGGCCCTCGCCGACGGCACGATCGACGCGGTCGCCACCGACCACGCCCCGCACGCCCGCCACGACAAGGAGCACGCCTTCCCCGACGCGGCCTTCGGCATGCTCGGCCTGGAGACCGCCTTCGCCGTCGTCCACGACGTCATGGTGGACTCGGGTCGGATCGACCTGGCGACCCTCGCCGAGCGGATGTCCCACGCGCCGGCGCGCATCGCCGGCCTCACCGACCACGGTCGCGCGATCGAGGTGGGCGCCCCCGCCAACCTCGTCCTCGTCGACCCGACCGACCGGATCACCGTCGACCCGGCCGCGTCGCACTCCCTGTCCCGCAACACCCCCTTCGCCGGGCACACCCTCACCGGGCGCGTCCGCACGACGATCCTGCGCGGCCGCGTCACGGCCGCCGACGGAGAGGTCAGCAATTGAGCACGCACAGCAGCACCGGTGACACCGCACCGGCCGTCCTCGTCCTCGAAGACGGGCGCACCTTCGCCGGCACGGCCTACGGGGCCGTCGGCGAGACCGTCGGCGAGGCGGTCTTCAGCACCGGCATGACCGGCTACCAGGAGACCCTCACCGACCCGAGCTACCGCGGCCAGGTCGTCGTCATGACGGCCCCGCACGTCGGCAACACCGGGTGGAACGACGAGGACGACGAGTCCTCGCGCATCCACGTCGCGGGCTACGTCGTGCGCGACCCCGCGCTACGCCCGAGCAACTGGCGCTCGCGCCGCACCCTCGAGGACGAGCTGACGACGCAGGGTGTCGTCGGCATCGCCGGCATCGACACCCGCGCCCTGACCCGTCACCTGCGCGAGCGCGGGGCCATGCGGGTCGGCATCTTCTCCGGCGAGGCCGTGACCGACGACGCCGCGATGCTCGAGCGAGTCACCGCGGCCCCCGAGATGGCCGGCTCGGCCCTCGCCGCCCAGGTGAGCACGAGCGAGCCCTATGTCGTCGAGGCGAAGGGGGACAAGCGCTTCACCGTCGCGGCCCTCGACCTCGGCATCAAGACGATGACCCCGACCCGCCTCGCGGAGCGCGGCATCGAGGTGCACGTCCTGCCGGCCACGGCGACGATCGAGGACGTGCTGGCGGTCTCCCCGGACGGGCTCTTCTTCAGCAACGGCCCCGGCGACCCGGCGACCGCCGGTGACCAGGTCGAGCTGCTCCAGGAGGCGCTGCGCCGGGGGCTGCCGTACTTCGGCATCTGCTTCGGCAACCAGCTCTTCGGCCGGGCCCTCGGCTTCGGCACCTACAAGCTCAAGTACGGCCACCGGGGCATCAACCAGCCGGTCTTCGACCGGACGACCAACAAGGTCGAGGTCACCGCGCACAACCACGGCTTCGCCGTCGACGCGCCCCTCGACGAGGCGACGCAGACCCCCTTCGGCAGGGCCACCGTGAGCCACGTGTGCCTCAACGACGACGTCGTCGAGGGTCTCGAGCTGCACGACGACGGGGGCCGGCTGCTCGGCTTCTCCGTCCAGTACCACCCGGAGGCCGCGGCCGGCCCGCACGATGCCGCCTACCTCTTCGACCGCTTCACCGACCTGCTCAGCACGAAGGAGGCGCAGGCCTGATGCCCAAGCGCGACGACATCTCCAGCGTCCTCGTCATCGGCTCCGGCCCGATCGTCATCGGCCAGGCCTGCGAGTTCGACTACTCCGGCACCCAGGCGTGCCGCGTCCTGCGCGAGGAGGGCATCCGGGTCATCCTCGTCAACTCCAACCCCGCGACGATCATGACCGACCCGGAGTTCGCCGACGCGACCTACGTCGAGCCGATCACCCCCGAGGTCGTCGAGAAGATCATCGAGCGCGAGCGCCCCGACGCCGTGCTCGCCACCCTCGGTGGCCAGACGGCCCTCAACGCCGCGATCTCGCTCCACGAGGCCGGCGTGCTCGAGAAGTACGGCTGCCCGCTCATCGGTGCGAGCGTCGAGGCCATCGAGCTCGGCGAGGACCGCGAGCGCTTCAAGGGCGTCGTCGAGCGCTGCGGCGCCGAGTCGGCCCGCTCGGTCATCTGCCACACGATGGACGAGTGCCTCGCGGCCGCCGAGGAGCTGAGCTACCCGGTCGTCGTGCGTCCCTCCTTCACGATGGGCGGCCTGGGCTCGGGCTTCGCCTACGACGAGACCGACCTGCGCCGCATCGCCGGCGCCGGCCTGCAGTACAGCCCGACGACCGAGGTGCTGCTCGAGGAGTCGATCCTCGGGTGGAAGGAGTACGAGCTCGAGGTCATGCGCGACACGGCGGACAACGTCGTCGTCGTCTGCTCGATCGAGAACTTCGACCCGGTCGGCGTGCACACCGGTGACTCGATCACCGTCGCCCCCGCCCTGACCCTCACCGACCGCGAGTACCAGCGCATGCGTGACGTCGGCATCGCCGTCATCCGCGAGGTCGGGGTCGAGACCGGCGGCTGCAACATCCAGTTCGCGATCAACCCCGCCGACGGCCGGATGATCGTCATCGAGATGAACCCGCGCGTCTCGCGCTCCTCGGCGCTGGCGTCGAAGGCCACCGGCTTCCCGATCGCGAAGATCGCGGCGAAGATGGCCATCGGCTACACCCTCGACGAGGTGCCCAACGACATCACTGAGGAGACCCCCGCGGCCTTCGAGCCGAGCCTCGACTACGTCGTCGTCAAGGTGCCGCGCTTCGCCTTCGAGAAGTTCCCGGCCGCCGACCCGACCCTCACGACGACGATGAAGTCCGTCGGCGAGGCGATGGCCATCGGACGCAACTTCACCGAGGCCCTGCAGAAGGCGCTGCGCTCCGCCGAGCGCTCGGGCGCCGCCTTCCACTGGGACGGTGACCAGCCGACGCTCGAGCAGGGCCGCGCCCTCCTCGAGGCGGCGAAGGTGCCGACCGACGGGCGGATCGTCCAGGTCCAGCAGGCCATGCGTGCCGGCCTGTCGGTGGAGGAGGTGCACGAGGCGACGAAGATCGACCCCTGGTACCTCGACCAGATGGAGCTGATCAACGAGGTCGCCCAGCAGGTCCACGACGCCCCGGAGCTCAACCCGCAGGTGCTGCGCCTGGCCAAGCGGCACGGATTCTCCGACGCCCAGATCGCCCGGCTGCGCCGGATGGACGAGGCCGTCGTGCGCGGGGTCCGGCACGCCCTCGGGGTTCGCCCGGTCTTCAAGACGGTCGACACCTGCGCCGCGGAGTTCGCCGCGCGCACGCCCTACCACTACAGCTCCTACGACGAGGAGACCGAGGTCGAGCCGCGCGAGCGGCCGGCGGTCATCATCCTCGGCTCGGGCCCCAACCGCATCGGCCAGGGCGTGGAGTTCGACTACTCGTGCGTGCACGCGAGCTTCGCCCTGCGCGATGCCGGCTACGACACGGTCATGGTCAACTGCAACCCCGAGACGGTCTCGACCGACTACGACACGAGCAGCCGCCTGTACTTCGAGCCGCTCACCCTCGAGGACGCCCTCGAGGTGATCCACGCCGAGACCCAGGCCGGACCCGTGGCCGGCGTCATCGTCCAGCTCGGCGGGCAGACGCCTCTCGGCCTGGCCGGCCAGCTCAAGGCCGAGGGTGTGCCGATCGTCGGCACCTCGCCCGAGGCGATCGACCTGGCGGAGGACCGGGGCCACTTCGGCCGGGTCCTGCACGAGGCCGGGCTCAACGCCCCCAAGCACGGCACCGCCTTCAGCGCGGAGGAGGCCGTCGAGATCGCCCGCGAGATCGGCTACCCGGTCCTCGTGCGGCCGTCCTACGTCCTGGGTGGCCGCGGCATGGAGATCGTCTACGACGACGCGACCCTCTCGGAGTACGTCACCCGGGCGGCGATCGCCAGCCCCGAGCACCCGATCCTCGTCGACCGCTTCCTCGACGACGCGATCGAGATCGACGTCGACGTGCTCTACGACGGCACCGAGATGTACCTCGGCGGGATCATGGAGCACATCGAGGAGGCCGGCATCCACTCCGGTGACTCCAGCTGCACCCTCCCGCCGGCGACGCTCGGCACTTCCGAGCTGCAGCGCGTCCGCGAGGCGACCCTCGCCCTCGCCGAGGGAATCGGCGTGCGCGGCCTGATGAACGTGCAGTTCGCCCTGGCGCAGGACGTCCTCTACGTCCTCGAGGCCAACCCGCGCGCCTCGCGGACCGTCCCCTTCGTCGCCAAGGCCACGGGCGTACCGCTCGCCAAGGCCGCGGCCCGCGTCATGCTCGGCGCGAGCATCGCCGAGCTCAAGGCCGAGGGCATGCTCCCGCGCGATGCCGACGGTGGTTCGATGCCGGCGCACGCGCCGATGTCGGTCAAGGAGGCCGTGCTGCCCTTCAAGCGCTTCCGGACGAAGGAGGGCGACGTCGTCGACTCCCTCCTTGGCCCTGAGATGCGCTCCACGGGCGAGGTCATGGGCATCGACGCCGACTTCGGCGCGGCCTTCGCCAAGAGCCAGCTCGGCTCGCTGGCGAGCGGCCTGCCGACGAGCGGCAATGTCTTCGTCTCCGTCGCCAACCGCGACAAGCGGGCGATGATCTTCCCGATCAAGCGCCTGGCCGACCTCGGCTTCACGATCCTCGCGACGGAGGGCACAGCCGACGTGCTGCGCCGCAATGCCGTCGAGTGCGAGGTCGTCACCAAGCACTCCGAGCGCGGCGAAGGGGAGTCGAGCATCGTCGACCGGATCCTCGCGGGCGACGTCGACATCGTCTTCAACACCCCGTCGGGGCAGCACGCCCGGGCCGACGGCTACGCGATCCGCGCGGCGACGACGGCGATGGACAAGCCGATCGTCACGACGGTCCAGCAGCTCACCGCCGCGGTCCAGGCCATCGAGGCGCGGATGCACGGCGAGCTGCGGGTCAAGCCGCTGCAGGAGCACGCGCGCGACCTCGACCTCTACGGGGTCCGGCGGTGACCGCCCGCACCGTCGCCGCCCGCGAGGGTGCGGGCGTCGTCCAGGTCGAGGCCGAGGTCCTCGGCAATGTCGCGGTCGGTGCCTACCGGCACCTGACGCTCGTCACGCCCGGCCTGGCGGAGATCGCCCGACCGGGGCAGTTCGTCGCGCTCGCCGTCGGTGACGGCACGAGCTCGATGCTGCTGCGGCGCAGCTTCTCGATCCACCGGGTCAGCCCGGTCGGCACCTACGGCGGCACGACCGAGGTCGTCGTCGCCGCCCACGGCCCCGGCACCCAGGTCCTCACGGCCCTGGAGCCGGGGGAGTCGGTGAGCGTCGTCGGCCCGCTGGGTCGCGGCTTCCCGCTGCCCTCGCAGCCGGTGCCGTGCATCCTCGTCGGCGGTGGCTACGGCTCCGCGCCGCTCTTCTGGCTCGCCGAGCAGCTGCGCGAGCGCGGCTGCCCGGTCGAGATCGTCCTCGGGGCCGCCTCCGCCGACCGGCTCTTCGGGGTCGTCGAGGCCCGCCGCGTCGCCGACGGGGTCACCGTGACCACCGACGACGGGTCCGCCGGGACGCAGGGCTGGGTCTCCGACGTGCTGCCCGACCTCATCGCCCGCACCGGGGCCGGTGTGCTCTACGGCTGCGGCCCGATGGGCATGCTGCGCTCGATGAGCGACATCGCCGCCGACCACGGCATCGTCGCCCAGGTCGCCGTCGAGGAGGCCATGGCCTGCGGTGTCGGCATCTGCATGACCTGCGTCATGCCGGTGAGCGATGCCCAGGGCACGACCAAGATGGTCCGCAGCTGCCTCGAGGGCCCGGTCTTCCGCGGCGACCGCGTGCGCTGGGATGCCTTCGAGGACGGCCTGTGCCACGTGCCCGCCGACGCCGTCGGCGCCCCGAAGGAGGCCCGATGACCACGCCCGCTGCACCCCCTTCGCCTGTGGACATGTCCGTCGACCTCGCCGGGGTCCGCCTGCCCAACCCGATGATGACCGCCAGCGGGTGCGCGGCCAACGGCCGGGAGATGCACCGCTTCATCGACGTCGCCCAGCTGGGTGCCTTCGTCACCAAGTCGGTCAAGGCCCAGCCGGTCTCCGGGCGCGGCACGCCCCGCATGGCCGAGACGCCCTCCGGGATGCTCAACTCGATCGGCCTGCAGGGCCCGGGGGTGCAGGCCTTCGTCGACGAGGACCTCGCCTGGCTGCATTCGATCGGTGCGCGTGTCGTCGTCTCGATCGCCGGCAACACCGCCTCGGAGTTCGCGGGCGTCGCCCGCGCCGTCGTGCGCAGCCGCTACGCGAGCGCGGTGGCCGCCATCGAGGTCAACATCTCCTGCCCCAACGTCGCCAACCGCGGGCTCGTCTTCGCGTGCGACCCGGCGAGCTCCCACAAGGTGATGACCCTCGTGCGAGAGGAGGTCCCGCGGGGCCTGCCGATGCTCGCGAAGCTCAGCCCCGACGTCACCGACATCGTCGAGATCGCCGACACGGTCCTCAAGGCCGGCGCCCACGGCCTGACGATGATCAACACCACCCTCGGGGTGGCCATCGACGTCGACCGGTTGCGGCCGCACCTCATCGCCGCGACCGGAGGGCTCTCCGGCCCGGCGATCCGCCCGATGGCCGTGCGCGCGGTGTGGCAGGTCGCCGGTGCGATGCGCGCCGGGCGGATCAAGACCGCACCGATCGTCGGTGTCGGGGGAGTGCGCAGCGGCCGTGACGCCCTCGAGCTGGTCGCCGCCGGTGCGAGCGCGATCCAGGTCGGCACCGCGGCCTTCAACGACCCGACCGCCCCCGAGCGGGTCGGTCGCGAGCTCGAAGCGCTCGTCGCAGAGCGTGGCTTCACCCGTCTCGCCGACGTCGTCGGCATCGCCCACGAGAGGTTCACGCCATGAGCACCGAGACCACCCTTCGAGGCGACTCCGTCGCACCTCAGGGAACGTTCGGGAAGCGCCTGCGGGCCGCGATGGACGAGCACGGTCCGCTGTGCGCGGGCCTCGACCCGCACCGGGCCCTCGTCGAGTCGTGGGGGCTGACCTACGACCTCGCCGGGCTCGAGCGCTTCACGATGACCTGCGTCGAGGCCTTCGGTGGCTCGGTGGCCGCGGTCAAGCCCCAGTCGGCCTTCTTCGAGGTCTTCGGGGCGAAGGGGGTGGCCATCCTCGAGCGGGCCCTCACCGACCTGCGTGACGCCGGCACCCTGACCCTCCTCGACGTCAAGCGCGGCGACATCGGCACGACCGTCGACGCCTACGGCGAGGCCTTCCTCGGCAAGGACGCACCGGCCGCGGCCGATGCGATCACCCTGAGCCCCTATCTCGGCTACGGCTCGCTGCGCCCGGCGATCGACCTCGCCCACGCGACCGGTCGCGGGGGTCTTCGTCCTCGCGCTGACCTCCAACCCCGAGGGGGCGAGCGTCCAGCACGCGCGGCTGGCGACGGGCGCTCGGTCGCCGGC